>JBKHIN010000011.1:0-19987 GCA_046538635.1 Alphaproteobacteria bacterium | reverse complement strand
GAATGCCCGTGGACGCGCATAACGCGCTGCGCCATAACGCACCCATGCCCACCGTCATCTCCTCCCTGCTGCCCGTATTCGCGGTGATCGCCCTCGGGCAGGCGCTGCGGCGCGCGCGCTTTCTGCCGGATGAAGTCTGGCCGCCGCTGGACCGGCTGAATTATTTCGTGCTGTTCCCGGCGCTGATCCTGCACACCCTGATGACCGCGGATCTGGGCGCGCTGGCCGTGGGGCCGATGGCGGGCGCGCTGCTCGCCGCCGTCGCCACCATGCTTGCCGTTGTGGCCGCCCTGCGCTGGCTGGTCCCCATGTCGGGGCCGCAATATTCGAGCGTCTTTCAGGGCACGCTGCGCTGGAACGGCTTCGTGGCCATCGCGGCGCTGGGCAATCTCTATGGCGAACCGGGGGTGGCGCTGGCGGCCATCGCCATCGCCGTGCTGGTGCCCACCCTCAATGTGCTGAGCGTTCTGGTGCTGACCCGCAATGCCGGAGGCCCGCCGCCGACGCAGGCCCGGACGCTGGGGCTGATGGTCCGCAATCCGCTCATCCTTGCCTGCGCTGCCGGAATCGGGTGGCAACTCACCGGCCTCACCCTGCCCGCGGCCGCCGAAATGCTGCTGGACGTTCTGGGCAGCGCCGCGCTGGCGCTGGGCCTCTTGAGCGTGGGCGCGGCGCTGCGCCTGGCAGGCGGAAGGGCGAGCCTGGTGCTGGTGGCGCTGACCACGGGGCTGAAGCTGGCCGGCGTGCCCCTGCTTGTCGCGGCGTGGACCTGGGTGTTCGGCGTGGAGGGCCTCGCGCGCACCGCCGCCATCATGGTGGGCAGCGTGCCCACCGCCACCTCCTCCTACATCCTCGCCCGCCAGCTTGGCGGCGATGCCGAACTGATGGCGCTGCTGGTGACCTCCACCACGGTCGCGGCGATGGTCACCATGCCCGCCGCCGCCTGGCTGGCGGGGTGAGGGGCGACGGCCCGAAAATCATTCAGCCACCTGACTGTGAGCGCGCAACATCCACAGTTGCTTGTCGATGAGCGAGGACAGGCCGATCAGAAGGTCCTGGCTGCCAAGGTCGTCCTTCTGCCCAAGCTGCCCGATCCTCTGATTCAGGCGTTTGGAGACGATCGCATAGCTCTCCGACAGCGACGAAATCAGCTGCGCCCCTGAAATGTAGCCAGCGGGAAGAGCGGGCAGGTTCGCGGTCTGGAGGATCTCCGGAGTGAGGGCCGATGCCGGCGCGCCGCGTGTAAGCTTCTGTTCGGCCAGAACGTCGACATACTCCCCAAGTGCCTTGTAGAAATCGCCCGTCATGTCGTGAAGCTGATAGAATTCTTCGCCGACCACATTCCAGTGCGCCTGCTGCACCTGGTAGCGAAGCACGATGATTTCGGAGAGGGTCGCCTGCAGTGCCTGCTGAGCGGCCTTGCGGGCCTCCTCCGGGATGCCTGCCTGACGGCGCGCCGCGGCCTCATCGGCAAGCGCATTGGCTTGAGGCGCATCGGCCTGGGACCATGCGGGCTGCGGCCCGAGACACAGGGCGAACGCGATCAACGTCAAACCGGTCGGGCGTAGGGTCATGGTGCGGCTCCTTCGGGTATCGGAGGCCCCAAAATGCCCGCCAACTGCTAAAATCCTTTCAAACGTTCGCCGCGCTGACGTCCCCCGGATTTAACCGATGGGCCGGCCGATGCCCGAGCCCAGCGCCGGCGAAGAAGCGTGGCCATGCCGCTTGCCGCCCTGCCCCGCATCGCCTATAGAGTCGCCTTCAAATGAACGCGCCCCTCGAGTTTCCTCACCGCCATCTCCTGGGCATTCAGGGCCTTGATCCCCGGGAAATCACTGCCCTGTTGGACCTCGCCGATTCCTATGTCGAGCAGAACCGGCGCACCAACAAAAAGACGTCCCTGCTGGCCGGGCGCACCCAGATCAACCTGTTCTTCGAATCCTCCACGCGCACGCAAAGCTCCTTCGAACTGGCGGGCAAGCGGCTGGGCGCGGACGTGATGAACATGTCGGTCGGCTCCTCCGCCATCAAGAAGGGCGAAACGCTGATCGACACGGCCTCCACGCTCAACGCCATGCGGCCGGATTTCATCGTCATAAGGCACGGAGCCTCGGGCGCGGTGGGCCTGCTGGCGCGCAAGGTGGACTGCGCCGTCATCAATGCCGGGGACGGCTCCAACGAGCACCCGACACAGGCGCTGCTCGACGCGCTCACCATCCGCCGCCGCTTCGGGCGCATCGAGGGCTTAAGGATCGCCATTTGCGGCGACATTCTGCACAGCCGGGTGGCGCGCTCGAACCTCTACCTGCTCAATGCGCTGTTCGCCGAGGTGCGCCTGGTGGCGCCCGCGACGCTCCTGCCCCTGGCGGCCGAACGGCTGGGGGCGGAGTGCTTCACGGATATGCGCGAGGGCATCAGGGATTGCGACATCGTCATGATGCTCCGCCTGCAGAAGGAGCGCATGTCCGGCTCCTTCTTCCCCTCCACGCGCGAATATTTCCGCTTCTACGGGCTGGACGGGGAGAAACTGAAACACGCGAAACCGGGCGCGGTCGTCATGCACCCCGGCCCGATGGAACGCGGCATCGAAATCGACAGCCGGATCGCCGACGATCCCGAACGCAGCCTCATCCACGCCCAGGTGGAGATGGGCGTCTCGGTGCGCATGGCGGTGCTCGACGCCTTGAGCCGCCGCCTGCCCAACCAGCGGGAGCCGGCCTCATGAGCGGGCGCACGGCCATAATCAACGCCCGCCTTGTGGACCCGGCGAGCGGACTCGACGCGCCGGGCGCGCTTTTGATCGAGGACGGAAGGATCGCCGATCTGGGCCCGCGCCTGTTCGCCGATGCTCCGCCTGCGGACGCCGAAGTGATCGACGCGGGCGGCCAGGTGCTCGGCCCCGGCCTCATCGACATGCGCGTTTTCACCGGGGAGCCGGGCGCGGAGCACCGGGAAACGCTGGCCTCGGCGTCGCAGTCGGCGGCGGCGGGCGGCGTCACCACCATGATCGTTATGCCGGATACGGACCCGGTGATCGACGAGCCCTCGCTGGTGGATTTCGTGCTGCGCCGCGCTCGGGATACCGCGGTCGTCAGGGTACATCCCATGGCGGCGCTGACCAGGGACCATGACGGCAGGCACATGACCGAGATGGGCCTGCTGGCCGAGGCGGGCGCAGTCGCCTTCACCGACGGCAACCGGGCGGTCGCCGACTCTCTCGTCATGCGCCGGGCGCTGACCTATGCCAGGACCTTCGGCATGCTGATCGCCCATCACGTTGAGGACCCCGCGCTGGCCAGCGCGGGCGTGATGAACGAGGGCGAATTCTCGACCCGGCTCGGCCTCGCGGGACGGCCCGCCATCGCCGAGCGGATCATGCTGGAGCGCGACCTGTCGCTGGTATGGCTCACGGGCGCCCGCTACCATGTCAGCCAGATTTCCTGCGCCATGAGCCTGCCGCCGCTGGAGCGCGCCCGCGAGCACGGCCTGCCGGTGACGGCGGCCGCTTCCGCCCACCATCTGGCGCTCAACGAAATCGACATCGGCAACTACCGGACCTTCTTCAAGGTGTCCCCGCCCCTGCGCGCGGAGGATGACCGGGCCGCGATGGTCCGTGCCCTGAGCGACGGGCTGATCGACGTCGTGGTCTCCAGCCACGAACCGCGCGCGCCGGAGGACAAGCGCCTGCCCTTCGCCGAGGCCGCCGACGGCGCGGTGGGGCTGGAAACCCTGCTGCCGGTGCTGCTGGAACTCGTCCACAATGGCGCGCTGACGCTCACCCAGGCGCTACGCACGGTCACCTGCCGCCCCGCGGAAATTCTTGGCCTTGAAGGCGGGCGATTGGAAAAGGGCGCGCCCGCCGACCTCGTGCTGATCGACGTGGACCGCCCCTTCGTGCTCGACGGCGAGGCGCTGCGCTCCCGCTCCAAGAACACGCCCTTCGACGGCAGGCGGCTTCAGGGCCGCGCGGTGCGCACATTCGTCAGCGGGAAGACGGTTTTTCAGGCCGGGTGAAATTTGCTTACTTATGGTTGCATCAGGTTAGTAGAGCCCTGAGTTAAAGGCGAGTAGCCTTCCGGTCCCGTTAATGAGTTGACGGAGACCGGAATGATCCTCACCGCGCTTGCCCTCTATACCGCCGCAGCGGCCGCCCCGGCGCCGGCATTATATGCCGAAGCGGCGCCGCAGAGGATTTCCCGCGCAGACTGCCAGTCGGCCCGGCCGCCCGCGCGCAGGCCGCCGCGTCCGCGCGGCAGGCGGCATCTGCGCCTCGGCCCCGGGGGCTTAAGGGCGCATGAGGATGCGTGGGGCCATTGCTGCCGCAAGCATGTAGGAAGAACCGATCAGCAGCTCATCGCTCGGCTGCGGAGTCAGCGCGATCTGAGAAAGGTCTCGACCTTTTCCAATATGAAAGTGGCGCAATCCTCCTTGCGCGCCACCCTTAACCACAACAGCCGCCGCATATGGGAATGGCAGGTGGCGGGCGCCCCGCCGCGGCTTGTGATACGATACCACATGCCCGGTCCAATCGGGCGATACATGAGGCGCGGTATGAAGAAGCCCGCGCCGGGACGCACGGCTTATTTTTTGTTGCGACTTAACAAGCATTTTCCTGGCGGCTTTCAGGTCATAACCGGAGGCGTGGAGCGATGACCAAACTCGATGTGAGCGCCGAGATATACCGCATTCGGAGACAATATCCGGAATTGTGGAATTTCATGGAGTGCTACTGGAACGAACGCTTTGATGATTTTTACACGGCCATCTCCGACGCCGCGAAGGAATATGCCTGCGAGGCTCCGGAATACCTGACCCGAAACCTCCTTGAACAGGCACGGCGCGCGCAAACGGATGAGATCCTCCGCGCCATCATGGACGATGACCTTGCTTTGGCCTGGGGCGGGATGGTGCTTACTAACGAAAGTTTTAAAGCCCTGATCGCAACGCTGGAAGACATTGTGCAGGATTTCGGCCCGCACGTGGTGCCGTTGAGGCGTGCGTAGCGGAAAGGGGAACGACACAGCGCCGATTGAACTTCGCTCAGCATCCGGATGACTTTTGAGGCCTGATCCATGTCCCCGCTGATGAACGCCCTGCCCTACCTTCTTGCCGCCTTTGCCGGAGGCTACCTCCTGGGCTCCATTCCCTTCGGCCTCGTCCTCACCCGTCTCGCGGGGCTGGGGGATGTGCGCAGGATCGGGTCGGGCAATATCGGCGCGACCAATGTCCTGCGCACGGGGCGCAAGGACATCGCCGCCGCCACGCTCGTGCTCGACGCCGCGAAGGGCGCGGCGGCCGTGCTCATCGCGCTCCAATGGGGGCCGGACCCCGCCATGTGGGCGGCGCTGGGCGCCTTCATCGGCCATCTCTATCCCGTCTGGCTGGGCTTCAGGGGCGGCAAGGGCGTGGCGGTGTTTCTGGGCATCATGTTCGCCCTGCACTGGCCCGCCGGGCTGATTTTCTGCGCCGTCTGGCTGGGCGTCGCCTTCGTCTTCCGCATGTCGTCGCTGGCCGCCCTCTACGCCTCCGCCGTGCTGCCCTTCGCCCTGTGGGCCGAAAACGAATTCCTCTGGGCGCGGACGGCCGCCATTCTCGCCATCCTGATCTGGTTCGCCCACCGCCAGAATATCATGCGCATCTGGCGCGGGGAGGAATCGAGGATCGGGGCGAAGGCAAGTTAACCTGCACGAAGGAGACAACATCATGCCAAGGACCCCCGAAGGCCCGCCGGGCAGGCCGGAAACGACCTGGAGAATCTGCGAGAAGTGCAACGGCAGCGGCAAGGTCGACGGGAAAACGTGCAGGCGCTGCGGTGGCAAGGGCAAGGTGCCTGACGCCTGAAAACTCGTTCGATTTCGGCCGATAACCCCATTTTCAACCCCTGCGCGCTTTCCGGGTAGCGCGCCTTACCCTACAATCCTGAGATCGCGGATTGGGGAGGGGCGCATGACATCGGAAACGCTGTTCGAGACCGAAGCGGAAGCGGGACTGGCCGAGACCGAGCGGCTGGCCTGGCTCCGGCTGATCCGCACGGAGAATGTGGGGCCGGTCACCTTCGCCGATCTTCTGCGCCGTTTCGGCACGGCAAGCGCAGCGCTTGACGCCCTGCCCCGGCTGGCCCGGCGCGGCGGGCGCGCGCGGGACCTGCGCATCTGCCCCGTGGCCGATGCGGAACATGAGCTTGAAGCGACAGTGCGGGCCGGTGCGCGCATGCTCTGTCTGCCGGACCCGGACTATCCGGAGGCCCTGCGCGCCATCGACTCCCCGCCGCCGGTCATCTGTGTGCGTGGGGATACGGAGGTTCTGAACCGCCCGGCCGTCGCCATGGTGGGCGCGCGCAACGCCTCGGCCAATGGCCGCCGCTTCGCGCGCGACATGGCGGCGGCGCTGGGGACGCACGGGTTCACGGTAGTCTCCGGTCTGGCCCGGGGCATCGACACGGCCGCCCATGAAGGCGGGCTCGACACCGGCACCGCAGCCGTGCTGGCCGGCGGCATCGGCCATGTCTATCCCGCCGAAAACGAAGCGCTCTTCAGCCGGATCGCGAAGGACGGCTGCCTGGTCTCCGAAATGCCCGCGGGCTTCGTGCCGCAGGCGCGGCATTTTCCCCGGCGCAATCGCCTCGTCTCCGGCCTGGCGCTGGGGGTGCTTGTCGTAGAAGCGGCGCAGCGTTCAGGATCGCTGATCACCGCCCGCTGCGCGCTGGAACAGGGCCGCGAGGTCTTCGCCGTGCCCGGATCGCCGCTCGATCCCCGGGCGCGGGGGTCCAACGGCCTGATCCGGCAGGGCGCCATGCTGGTGCAGGAGCCCGGCGACATTCTGGATGCGCTGGCCGCGGCGCTGCACCGTCCGTTCCGGGAACGCGCTCCGGCCGCGGCCGAACTCTTTGCGCTGCCGGACCCGGCGGAGGCCGAGGCAGATTCCGCTGGTGAGGAGGACGCCCGCGCCGCGCTCTTCGATTTGCTCGGGCCCTCGCCCGTGGCCCAGGACGAACTCGTGCGCCAGTCGGGCCTGCCCGCCGCCACCGTTGCGGCCATCATGCTGGAATGGGAACTGGCCGGACGGGTCAGCCGGCAGCCCGGTCAACTGGTCGCCCGGCTCGACTCGTGATTTTCCGCTTCAAGCGCCTCTTCCGCCAGGCGGGGCGCGATTTCCAGCGCCGCCATTTCCAGAAAATAGGTGGTCAATTGAAGACTGTTGTGCTCCCGCGTAATCGCCAGAAGCGAGCGGATCAGCGCGAACGTGTATTCGGCGGCCTCCGGCTCGGGTACCGGAAACGGAAACCGTCCCCCACGGCCTTTGATACGGCTTTTCCGCCGGCGTTTTGCCTGCCTGGCCATGACCGCCCCATGATGATCCCCCGGCACCCCGCTTACCTTAAGCTGCACACAAGCGAGACGCGCAACCTGATTCTTTGTGGCCCATTCAAATCAGAAAGCGGATCGTTCCGTAACCAACCTATGCGCGAGCAGCGGGAAAAAATATTCCGATGCCCTCATAGCGGGCAAGCGCTTGAAATCCCGCGCCGCCTCCCGAACTGTCCGGGCAGCGGCCCCCCCGAGTTGACAGAGGCCCGAGCATTTCACAGAGTTCGCCCTCCCGAATCCGGCCGGAGACGCGCGGGCCGGCGGCCTGCACAGCGCGGGGCGCCGTTGCGAGGGGCGGTCATCGGCATGAGCACCAAGGGATATAATCTCCGGCCCTCCACGGCGGCCGGACAGCAGGACGCAAGGCCCGCATGAACATCGTCATCGTTGAATCCCCGGCCAAGGCCAAAACGCTCGAGAAATATCTGGGCGCGGATTACACGGTCCTGGCCTCCTACGGGCATGTGCGGGACCTGCCCTCCAAGGACGGTTCGGTGCGCCCCGATGAAGACTTCGCCATGGCCTGGGACATGGACGCCAAATCCCGCAAGCGGCTCAACGAGATCGCGGGCGCGGTGAAGGACGCCGACCGGCTGATCCTCGCCACCGACCCGGACCGGGAGGGCGAGGCCATCTCCTGGCATGTGCTGGAAGTGCTCAGGCAGAAGAAGGCGCTCAGCGGCGTCGAGGTGCAGCGCGTGGTCTTCAACGCCATCACGCGCAGGGCGGTGCTGGACGCCATGTCTCATCCGCGCCGCATCGACGACGAACTGGTGGAGGCCTATCTGGCCCGCCGTGCGCTCGACTATCTGGTGGGGTTCACCCTGTCGCCCGTGCTCTGGCGCAAGCTGCCGGGCGCGCGTTCGGCGGGCCGGGTGCAGTCCGTGGCCTTGCGGCTGATCTGCGACCGGGAACTGGAGATCGAGAAATTCAGGCCGCGCGAATACTGGTCGGTGGAGGCGCTGCTTTCCACAAGCGGCGGCGACGAGGTCACCGCGCGGCTCGCCACGCTGGACGGCAAGAAGCTCGACCGCTTCGATCTCAATAACGAGGCGGCGGCGAAACGGGCGGTCGCCGCCGTGGAGCGCGGCGGCTTCAAGGTCGCCTCCATTGAATCGAAGCCCGCGAGGCGGCACCCGCAACCGCCCTTCACCACCTCCACCCTGCAGCAGGAGGCCGCGCGCAAGCTGGGCTTCAACGCTTCGCGGACCATGCAGGTGGCCCAGCGCCTCTACGAGGGCGTGGACCTGAACGGCGAAACCGTGGGCCTCATCACCTATATGCGGACCGACGGCGTGCAGATGGCGCCTGAAGCGGTGAACCAGACGCGGCAGGTGATCGAGGACCGTTTCGGCGCGAACTACACGCCCGAAAAAGCCCGTATTTACAAGACGAAAGCCAGGAATGCTCAGGAGGCGCATGAAGCGATCCGGCCCACGGATCTGGCCCGCCTGCCCCAAAAGGTCGCCGGACGCCTCGATACCGATCAGCGCAAGCTCTATGACCTGATCTGGACGCGGACCGTCGCCAGCCAGATGGAAAGCGCGCGGCTGGAACGCACCACCGTCGACTTCCGGAACGCGGACGGCTCCGCCGGTCTGCGCGCCACGGGCCAGGTGGTGCTGTTCGACGGCTTCCTGAAGCTCTATCAGGAAGGCAGGGACGACGCCGGGCCCGAGGAAGACGCCAACCGCCTGCCCAAAATGGACGAGGGCGAGAAGGTGGACCTGAAGTCGGTCACGCCCTCCCAGCATTTCACCGAACCGCCGCCGCGCTTCACCGAGGCCAGCCTGGTCAAGCGCATGGAGGAGCTGGGCATCGGCCGCCCCTCCACCTACGCCTCGATCCTCTCCGTGCTGAGGGACCGGAATTACGTCCATATGGACCGCAACCGTTTCGTGCCCGACGACAAGGGGCGGCTGGTCACGGCCTTTCTGGAAAGCTTCTTCACCCAGTATGTGGAGTATGACTTCACGGCCTCGCTGGAGGAAAAGCTGGACCAGGTTTCGGCCGGGGAGCTGGGCTGGAAGACGCTGCTCAAGGACTTCTGGCGCGAGTTCACCGCCCATGTGGAGGAAATTCAGGACCTTCGGGTCAGCGAGGTTCTGGAGGCGCTCAACCAGCTTCTGGGCCCGCATATCTTTCCCGATCCGGGCGACGGCTCGGACCCGCGCAAGTGCCCGGCGTGCGAGGACGGCCAGCTCAGCCTGAAGGTCGGCCGCTACGGCGCCTTCATCGGCTGCTCCAATTATCCGGAGTGCAACTATACGCGCCAGCTCAGCGCCAGTGCCGACGAGACGCCCAATGACGGCCAGCCCAAAGTGCTGGGCACCGATCCGGAAACGGGCGAGCAGGTGACCCTGCGCAGCGGACGGTTCGGCCCCTATGTGCAGCTTGGCGAAAGCAATAACGGCGAGAAGCCCAAACGGTCCGGCATTCCCCGGTCCATGGACCCGGAAGCGCTGACCCTGCAAGAGGCCCTCGACCTGCTCTCCCTGCCGCGGGAGGTGGGGACACATCCCGAAACGCAAAAGCCCATCATGGCGGGGCTGGGGCGCTACGGGCCCTATCTGCTGCACGACGGCGCCTATACCAAGCTCGATTCCGCAGGGGAACTGTTCACGGTCGGGCTGAACCGGGCCGTGACGCTGATCGCCGAACGCAAGTCGCGCGGCGGCCGGGCGCAGGCCAGGGTGCTCAAGGAGCTTGGGGAGCACCCCGACGACGGCAAGCCGGTGAACGTGCTCGACGGCCGCTACGGCCCTTACGTCAAGCACGGCAACATCAACGCCACCCTGCCCCGCGGTACCGAGCCGCAGTCCGTGACGCTGGAGGAAGCCCTGGGCCTGATCGCCGCCAAGGCCGCAAAGAAAGGCGCCGGAAAGAAAAAGGCCGCGACCAAAAAGGCGGCCAAAAAGACTGCGAAAAAGAAGGCGGCAAAAAAGAAGACCGCGAAGAAAAAGGCGGCCTCCGGGGCGGGAGAAAAGAAGGATGCAGAAGGCGCGAAAACCGAAGCTTCCCCGCAAGGGCGCAAACCTGCCAAATCGACAACGCCGGCGGAGTAGTTTCATTGGCTCGTCGCGCATCCTCGCTCCCCGGCCGGGAGCAAATTCTGGAATATCTCGAGTCCGTCGAAGGCGAACCGAACAAGCGCGAAATCGCGCGGGCCTTCGGCGTCAAGGGCGATGAGCGCAAGGAGTTGAGGGAGCTTCTGCGCGACATGGAGGACAAGGGCCTGCTGAACCGGCGCGGCGGCAAGCGTTTCGGCAAGACCGGCAAGCTGCCCTCGGTCACCGTGGTTGAAGTGCGCGACCGGGATGCGGACGGTGAATTGATCTGCCGCCCGGCGCGCTGGGAAGGGGAAGGCAAGCCGCCCCGTATCCTGCTGGCGCCCGGCGAAGCCAGAGGCGGGCGCCGAAGCGCCGCGGCGCTGGGCGTGGGCGACCGCTTCCTCGCCCGTCTTCAGTGGTCGGAGGAAGGCTACTACGAAGCGCGCGTCATCAAGCGTATCGGGCAGTCGGCGCACAAGATCCTCGGTGTCTATCACATCACCGGCAAGGGCAAGAATGCCCGCGGCCGCATTCAGCCCGTGGACCGGCGGGCGCGCTCGGAGCCCGAGGTCGCGAGCGCCGATGCGCAGGGGGCGAAGAACGGCGATCTGGTACTCGCCGAACTGCTTCCCATGCGGACCTATGGGCCCAAGAAGGCGCGGGTGGTGGAACGGCTCGGCCATATGAGCGACAGCCGCTCGGTCAGCCTGATCGCCATTCATGCCCATGGCATCCCCCATGAATTTCCCGAAGCGGTGCTGGCGGAAGCCGAAGCCATCAAGGAAGCGGGCCCCGCCGGGCGGACCGACCTGCGCAAGCTGCCGCTCATCACCATCGACCCGGCGGATGCGCGCGACCATGACGACGCCGTCCATGCAGAGCCGGACCCGGACCCGAAGAACCCCGGCGGCTTTATCGTCACCGTCGCCATTGCCGACGTTGCCGCCTATATCCGTCCCCGCTCGGCGCTGGACCGGGAAGCGCGGCGGCGGGGCAATTCGGTTTATTTTCCCGACCGGGTGGTGCCCATGCTGCCCGAACGTCTGTCGGCGGATCTCTGCTCGCTGATGGACGGGGTGGACCGGGCCTGCCTCGCCGTGCGCATGACGTTCACCGCGGACGGCCGCAAGAAAACACACAAATTCGTCCGCGGTGTAATGCGCGCCGCCGCGGGCATTTCCTATGAGCAGGCGCAAGCCGCCATCGACGGCCGCCCCGATGAAGTAACAAAACCCCTGCTGAAACCGGTCCTGAAACCGCTCTGGGCGGCTTATGAAGTGCTGGCGGCCGGGCGCGAAAAACGCCAGCCCCTCGACCTCGACCTGCCCGAACACAGGATCGAGATCGGCAAGGACGGAAGGATCAAACAGGTACGCCTGCGCGAACGGCTCGACGCCCATCGGCTGATCGAGGAGTTCATGATCCAGGCGAATGTGTGCGCGGCGCAGACGCTGGAGCGGCGCCATGTGCCCCTGCTCTACCGCGTGCATGACGTTCCGGACCAGGAGAAACTGGAGTCCCTGCGCGGCTTCCTGGACGGCCTCGGCCTCACGTTGCCCAAGGGCACGAAAATCCGTCCTGCCCATTTCAACAGGATTCTGTCGCGCGCCCGAGGCACGGAATACGGCCAGCTCATCAGCGACGTCATTCTGCGCAGCCAGTCGCAGGCCTGTTACCAGACGGACAATCTGGGCCATTTCGGGCTCAACCTCGCCCGCTACGCCCATTTCACCTCGCCCATCAGGCGCTATGCGGACCTGACCGTGCATCGCGGGCTGATCCGCGCGCTGGGACTGGGCAAGGACGGGCTGACCGACGAGGAGGCCGGCGAACTCGGCACCATCGGCGAGGAAATCTCCGGCACCGAACGCCGGGCGATGGCGGCCGAGCGGGAGTCCACGGACCGCTACATGGCCGCCTATCTGGCGGACCGGGTGGGCGCGACCTTCAACGGAAGGGTGGCGGGCGTGACCCGCTTCGGCCTGTTCATCCGGCTGGACGAGACGGGGGCCGACGGGCTTGTGCCCATCGCCTCTCTGGGTAACGATCATTATGACCATGACGAGGCGTCGCATGCGCTCGTCGGCCGGTTCACCGGCGCGATCCACCGGCTGGGCGATGCCGCGGAGGTGCGCCTGCTGGAAGCCGCGCCCGTGACCGGCGGCCTGCGCTTCGAGCTTCTGTCCGAACCCTCCGGCTTCCGCGCCCCTTCCGGGAAGAGACGGCGGGGCGGGCCGGGCAAAAGGGCCGGAAGCGCGGGCAGGACCCGGAAGGCGGCTTCCTCCCGTTCCGGTAAGAAGGGCGGAAACTCGCGCGGCAAGGCAAAAAAGGACCGCAAGGCAGCGAAAAAGAAACGAAAATGACGAACGCGGACACTCCCGGTACGGATGCTCAGCGTGCGGCATTCGAGGACCCGGCCGATGAGGCCGGAGGGCCGCCCAAAAGAGGCGAGCGCTCCGCCCGGCCGCGGGACGCCGCCACGTTGATCCTCGTTCGCCGTTCGCGTTCTCAGCCGCAGATCCTCATGGGCCGCCGCCACCGCAACCATGTCTTCATGCCCGGTAAATTCGTGTTTCCCGGCGGCCGCGTCGATCCCGGCGACTACCGCGCGCCCGCGGCTTCCGAACTCAGGCCCCATGTGGCGCGGCGGGTGAGCCACCGGGCGGGGCCCGCCAAGGCGCGCGCGCTGGCGCTGGCCGCCGTGCGGGAAACCTTCGAGGAGACAGGTTTGACCCTGGGCGCCCCCTGCGAACGCCTGCCGCGCTGCCGGTCGCGGAGCTGGCGCCCGTTCCTGGAGCGGCGCGTGCAGCCCGCCCTCGAACCGCTCGATTTCATCGCCCGCGCCATCACGCCGCCCGCCCGCACGCGGCGCTTCGACGCCCGCTTCTTCCTGGCGGATGCGGACCATCTTACGGGCGCGACGCGGCCCGTGGACATCTCCGGCGAACTGCTGGAACTGCACTGGCTCACCCTCGACGAGGCGCGAAAGCTCGATCTGCCCGCCATCACCCGCTTCGTGCTGGGCGAGCTGGAAGCTCATTTGGAGGACGGGCCTGACGCAGCGCGGCCGGTGCCCTTCGTCTATTACCGGCGGGGCCGGACCGTCGTCGATTCCCTGTGACCGCGCCGCCGGACAGGACGACTGCGGCGCCGCAGGCCGCCCTGCCCCCGCATGTGCGCCGGCGCAGCCTGACCGCTATCCTGGTCTGCATCACGGTGTGCGGCGCGGGCTGGGGCATGAGCCTCCTGCTCCTGCCCATCGTCATGGAGCGCGCGGGCGTTTCCGGCAGCCTGATCGGCTGGAATACCGCCATCGGCGGACTGGCGACGGTGGTACTTCCGCCCATGTTCCCCTTTGTGCTCCGGCGGCTCGGCTTCATCGGCGCGCTGGCGCTGAGCCTCGCCCTGTGCATCGGCTCGCTGCTCGTCTTCCACGGCACCTCGGACCTGACCGTTTGGTTTGCGGCGCGCTTCGTGCTGGGCGTGGGCCTGACGGGCATGTTCACGGCCACCGAGACCTGGCTCAACCTGATGGCGGAGGAGCATTACCGCGGCAAGGTGCTGGGCCTTTACGGCACCGGGCTGGCGGGCGGTTTCGCGCTGGGGACCGGTACGGTGGCGCTCGTCGGCAGCCAGGGCTTTGCGCCCTTCGGTGTCACCATTCTGATTTTCATCCTCGGCGGTCTGGCGCTGCTGCCGGCACGGGGCATCTCGCCCCGGATCGAGACCCTGCCCGGCCTGAACATTCTGAGCATTCTCCGCAGTGCGCCCACACCCATGGCCGCGGCAATCGTCTTCGGCGCCATTGAGATGGGCATTCTCTCGCTCATCGCCGTCTATGGCCTGCGCGCCGGAATGGCCGAACCCGAGGCCGCTCTCATGGCCACGGTTATCGCCGTGGGAAACCTGGTGTTCCAGGTGCCGCTGGGCGCGCTTTCCGACCGGATCGACCGCCGCCTGATGCTCACAATGTGTGCGGGCGGCAGCCTGGTCAGCGCGGTGGCCATCCCGCTGAGCCTGGGCACGCCCGCCCTGCTCTATCCCGTGCTGTTCCTGTTCGGAGGCGCGGTCGTCGGCATCTACACCATAGGCCTGACGGCGCTGGGGGAGCATTTCCGGGGCGCGACCCTGCCCATGGCCAACGCCGCTTTCGTAATGATGTACGGATTCGGCAACCTTTTCGGGCCTCCGGTTACGGGCGCGGCGATGGATGTCTGGAATCCGCACGGCCTCATGGCCATGCTGGGCCTGTTCTGCGGCGTTTACCTCGTTCTGCCTGCACGGGAATGGCTGAATGCGCGCCGGCGCGCCCGTTCCGGCGCCGGCAACCCGGCGCGGCGCCGGTGAAAGCGCTTTGAACCGGGCCCGAACTGGCTTACATTCTTAACCGGACTGACTTGACAGCATTTCGGTGCAATGTCTTTAAGAGGGCCGCGATGAAAAAGGCATCCCGTATCCGGATCCGCATGAGCGAAGACGGCGCGCCGCGCATCTCGCTGGGCGAAGGCAATGCCGCGAAGAAGGGCGTGACCAAGACGAAGGTGGTGTCCTTCAACAAGGGCCGCGCGGAAAAGGCGCCCGCGCAGCCGGCAAAGGGCAGAATTCGCCTGCGGATGCGCTGACGGCCCGCGCCGCCAAGGAGAGACGACCATGGCCAAGCCGACCACGATCAAGATTCGGCTGAACAGCACCGCCGACACCGGCTATTTCTACGTGACCAAGAAGAACACGCGGACCATGACGGAAAAGATGACCGTCCGGAAATACGACCCCGTGGCCCGCAAGCACGTGGAATTCAAGGAAGGCAAGATCAAGTAGGCCCTATTCGCCGGCCCCCTGAGCGCTCCATACAATTTCCCCCGGTATCCCAACGCGGAGGTGAGGATGGGAAGCAGGATTCGTGTGTCCTGGCGGCGGGCGTGCGCGCCGATTTTGGTGGCGATGGTACTTGGCGCCGCTCCGGCCGCGGCAAAGCCCGAGGCCTATGAACTCGACCCGGCGCATACGCAGGTGCTTTTCTCGGTCGAACGGTTCGGCTTCACCCGTATTCTGGGGTTTTTCGAGGAAACCGAAGGCACGGTCCGGATCGATGAGGAAGATCCCGGCAGAAGCTCCGTCAATGCCGTCATCCGGACGGCCAGCCTCGACTCCGGAGACGAGAAACGGGACGAAGCCCTGAGGGGCAAGTTCTGGTTCGACACCGCGGCGCATTCCGAGATCCGCTTCCGCTCGACCTCGGTGGAGCCCACAGGGCCCGGCAGCGCCAAAGTCACCGGCAAGCTCACCGTCAAGGGCGTGACCAGAAGCGTTACACTGGACGTCAAACTGCTCAAGACGGGCCAGGATCCCGCCACCCAGAGGCAGGCCGCCGGGTTCTCCGCATCCACGCAAATCTCGCGCGCCGATTTCGGCATGACCACCGCCGCCAATCTCATCGGCGACAGGGTGGACATCCGGATCTACGCGCTTGCCCATCGCGCCGAAGAGTGAGGCCCGACGGCCCAACGGATTCAAGAGGCCTCCGCCGCCACGGCCTCCTCGAGCTGTTTCGCGATCCGGCGCCGGGTGAAGCCCGGCATGAGGCGCGCCAGAATCTGCGCCATGCGCGCCGGGCCGCCCACGGCGCGGTGGATCACCGGGCTTCGGGCGTAGGCCGCGGCCCACACCGCCCGGGCCGCCAGTTCGGCGGGAAGCACCTCGACATTGCGCTCCTGGAGCTGTTCCAGCCCGGACTTGCCGTCCTCCCGCTCGACGGAATCGAGGATGGGCGTGTCGAGAAACCAGGGCTGAAGCTCGGTCACCTCGATGCCGTAGCGGGCGAATTCCAGATACAGGCTGTCGGTCAGTCCGCGCACGGCGAATTTGGTCGCCGCATAGACGGCGAGCCGGGGCGCGCCGATGATGCCCGAGGCCGAGCCCGTATTGACGATCCGGGCAACGCCCCGCGCCGCCGCCGTTTCCCGGAGCAGCGGCAGGCAGGCATAGATACCGTTGACGGCGCCCTGGAAATTGACCGCAATGATTTTCGCCGCCGTCTCCTCGGGCACCTCCTCGAAGAAGCCGCCATAGCCGATCCCGGCATTGTTGAAGAACAGGTCCATGCGCCCGCCCGAGGCGGCGGCGAAGGCGGAGAGCGCGCCGTCCCACTCCGGGCGCCGGGTCACGTCGAGAGCGCCCACATGGCAGTTCTCCTGCCCCAGCTCCTGTTCCAGCCGGTCGAGGCCCTGCCGGTCGATATCGGCCGCGCCCACCAGCCAGCCCTTGCCGGCGAACAGGCGCGCCGTTTCCCGGCCGATGCCCGAGGCCGCTCCGGTGATGAAAATGGCGGGCCGCGCTCCCGTCTCGCTCATGGCGTTTCCCTACTCGATTAACCATCCACGGCCGCCCGATTATGGAGGCCGGCAAGGCGCTTGTCATCCGCGCCCCGTGCGGCGCCCGCGCCTGCCCAGTCCGCGCCCGAGGCCGATAGCGCCGGTTCCGAACCGGCCCCTTATGGCGTCCATCGCCCGTTCGGCCGCGGTCCTGCGTTCGCCCTGCGGGTCCAGAAGATCCGCACCGTCGGCGGTGCCGGCGGCGGTCAGCCCGCTGATGCCGATGCCCAGCAGGCGGAAGCGGCGCCCATCCGCTTCCCGGTCCAGCAGGTCCCGGCCGCACTCGAAAATGCGCGCGGCGAGCTGCGTGGAGCGGCCGAGCGTCCGGCTGCGCGTGACGGTCCGGAAGCGGTCCGTCTTCAGCTTGAGCGTCACCGTGCGCCCCGCCAGCCCCGCGGATTTCGCCCGTGCCGACACTCGCTCGCACTGTTCCCAGAGAAGAGCGCGCAACCGGACCGGATCGGAAATGTCCGTCTCGAAGGTGGTCTCGGAGGAAATGCTCTTGGTTTCGCTGTCCGCGTCCACCGGCCGCTCGTCCTCGCCGCGCGCCAGCCGGACGAGGCGGCGGCCCATGACGCCGTAGCGGCGCATCAGATCGGTTTCGTCCATGGTCTGCAGATGGCGGATATGGGTGATCCCCTGCTCCGCCAGCCGCGCCTCCAGACGCGCGCCCACGCCCCAGATGCGCGACACCGGCAGGGGCGCCAGAACGGCTTCGGTTTCCGCCCGTCCGATGACGGAGAATCCGCGCGGCTTGTCCATGTCGGAAGCAAGTTTCGCCAGGAACTTGTTGTGGCTGAGCCCGGCCGAGGCGGTAATTCCGATTTCCGTCTCGATCCGCCTCAGAAGCCGGGCGAGCGTTTCCGCCGCGCTGGCCCCGTGCAGGCGCTCCGTGCCGGTCAGATCGAGAAACGCCTCGTCCAGCGACAGCGGCTGGACCAGCGGCGTCATGTCCTCCATCAGCCTGCGGACTTCCCGGCTGACTGCCTGGTATTTCGCCATGTCGGGGCGGAGGACGACCGCATCCGGGCAGGCCTTGAGGGCCTTGAACATGGGCATGGCCGAACCGACGCCGTAAGTGCGGGCGATATAGCAGGCCGTGGAGACCACGCCCCTCCGGCCGCCGCCGACGATCAGCGGCCGGTCCCTCAGGTCCGGATCGTCGCGCTTTTCGATCGCCGCATAGAAGGCGTCGCAGTCCAGATGCGCGATGGTGAGTTCGAAAAGCTCTTCATGCCGCATCACGCGGGGACTGCCGCAGGCGGCGCACCGGCCGCGGCCTTCGGCTGTCCGCGTCAGGCAATCCCGGCAGAATCCGACAGGTGCCGAATTAACCTGCACTTCCGGCTCCCTGCCCGGCCGGCATTCCGGGTTCACACAAAGACACGAAGAATACACGAAGGACACCAAGCGACAGAACCGCCGGTTCATTCCCGCGCCATGCCGCATCGGGAATCCCTTTGTGTTCTTGGTGCCTCCTCCGTGTCTCTGTGTGAATCGCGAAAGGCGCAAAGAGGCGGAAGCCCAACGGCCTGGCGCGCGAATTCAGATAGTTTGACGCCCAAGGGCAAAATCCGCCCACACTCATGGCTCCAGCCGTTCTTCCATGAAGGTGCGGGCCTCCTCCCAGTCGCCCGTGCGCAGATGGCATTCCCGGGCCGGCGGCAGCAGGCGGGCCAGGCGCGGATCCGCCACGAAATGGATCAGCACGCCCTCGGGGACGCTGCGCGCGGCGTCGGCGATGTTGTGGGGAAGGTCATCGAGGAAGAAGGCCGGCCGGCCGCAGCGGGCCGCCAGCGCCCTGAAGGCCGCCCCCTTCAGGCCCCGGTTGGCGATTACCGGATAGGCCATGCCGTGCCGGGCCAACCAGGCTTCGCGCACGGCCCGCGCCGATGCGGGCAGGTTCGAGAGTATCACGATCTGGCAGCAGGCGGACAATTTTCCCAGTGCCGAAGCGGCGCCGGGCACGGGTTCCAGCCGGTCCGTCCAGCCGGCGTAAAAGCGCTCCAGAAGCGCGGAGACTTCCCCCTGCTCCAGCGCCCGCCCGCTTTCGCGTTCCCTGATATTGCCGGTGAGCGCAAAGCTCTGCAGGTCGAGCCACAGGCCTTCGCCGTCCATAAAGCGTTCGAGGCCCGCCACGAACCGCACCAGAACCTCATCAGCGTCGCAGACCACCAGGGGCCGCGAGTCTTCGAAATTCAGCGCCCGGATCGCCGCCGTAAGATCCCGTGATTCGCCGCCGCTCATGTGCTGCTCTCCCGCGCGCCGAGACCGGAGAGAACCGTGTGGGCCTGGGAAAGCTCCGCCGGGTCCACCGATTCGGCCGTGCAAAAGCTTCGGGCGCGGCGTTCGTCGTCGAGCAGAAAAGCCATGATACCCGCCAGAAATTCGGTTCTGGAGGCCTGGCGGCGCAAATCGCCGGCCTCGACGCCGGTCTGGACGAGAAGGGCGTTGCGGGTACGTTCGTCGTGCATCAGATGCGCAAGCGCCCGAAGCGCCAGAATTTGCGCGTCCTCCAACCCCATTGACGTCATGTCGAGCTTGACCGTACCCGGCTTCAATACTTGATTAAGATAATCGCAGTTTACTCTTTTGAACAATCCTGCGGGCGCATCATGCCCAAATATGCGATTCGGGGCCACTGACAAGGATGGGTAGCGGTATGGAGTCCAGGCGGAAGAAGGTGATGATCGTGGAGGACAACGAGCTCAACATGAAGCTCTTTCACGATCTTCTGGATGCGCACGGCTATGACACCCTGCAGACCCGCGACGGCATGGAAGCGCTCGAGCTTGCCCGCGCCCACCGGCCCGACCTGATTCTCATGGATATTCAGTTGCCGGAAATTTCGGGCCTTGAAGTCACGAAATGGCTCAAGGAAGACGAGAGCCTCAAGCACATTCCCGTGATCGCGGTGACCGCCTTCGCCATGAAGGGCGACGAGGAGAAGATCCGCGAAGGCGGCTGCGAAGCCTATATCGCCAAGCCGATTTCGGTTTCCGAACTGATGGAAACGGTGAACCGGTTCATTTCATAGGGCGTGATTGAGCGAAGCGGGACCCGCCGTTCCGTGCACCGGATAGGCGTGTGCATGCGCCCAGCGGGAGCCACTTCCTCTCCCGGGGTGCTACTGGATTCACACATCGTAAGCAGGGAGCGATGCGTTTTTGCCGGCGCCTGACGGCGCGACCCCCTCACC
>JBKHIN010000313.1:0-4032 GCA_046538635.1 Alphaproteobacteria bacterium | reverse complement strand
TGTCATCCTCGGGGCCGCGCAAGTCTTCCAACCGGAAGGCTTGCGTGGAACCCGGGAACCTCCCGGCGCACAGGCCAAACTTGATTACTATTCCAAAAAGTTCTGAAAAAGATCATCCCAGTACGGATTCTCTCTTTCGATTGATTCCAGTTTCCCGGCGCGATAAGCGTTCCACGCGGACGGTTGGTCATGATGTAGACCGTATACTCATGATCGAACCGCATGCGTGCTTTCCCGCCCATCGCGGAGGTCCCCGGGTTCCCGGCTACGCCCTGCCGGGATTCGCCGGGCCCCGAGAATGACAGTTTATATTATTGTACTAGTAATGCATCGTCCTTTGGAGATGGGGTGAGTTTGCTTCGTCAGGCACACCCGCATTGGCGGGGAAGCATGATGTCCGCTGCGTCACCGGCGTTCAGGACCACTGGCGTGACCAAGGTCTATGGTGAGGGCCCCGCCGCCGTGCACGCGCTGCGGGGCGTCGACCTGGAAGTTCCCGAGGGCGAACTGGTGGTGCTGCTGGGGCCGTCGGGCAGCGGCAAATCGACGCTTTTGAACATTCTGGGCGGCCTCGACCGGGCCAGCGGCGGGCACGTCTTCTTCCGCGGCGAGGACATCACGACCTTCGGAGACCGCGAACTGACCCGCTACCGCCGCGAGGACGTGGGCTTCGTCTTCCAGTTCTACAACCTGATGCCCAGCCTGACGGCGCGCGAGAATGTGGAACTGGTCACCGAAATCGCTGCGCATCCCATTTCAGCGGAACGGGCGCTCGACCTGGTGGGCCTGGGCGAGCGGATGGACCATTTCCCGTCCCAGCTTTCGGGCGGCGAGCAGCAGCGCGTGGCCATCGCCCGCGCCATCGCCAAACGCCCCACGGTGCTGTTCTGCGACGAACCCACGGGCGCGCTCGACAGCAAGACGGGCAAGCTGGTCCTGAAAGTGATCCAGGACATCAACGCCGAGTTCGGCACCACGACGCTGGTCATCACCCATGCCCGTTCGATCGCGGCGATGGGCGACCGGGTGCTGTTCTTCGCCGACGGACGGCTGGCCGGGGAGGAGCGCAATGCGAAGCGCACCCCCGCCGAAGAAATCACCTGGTGAGCCATGCGCCGCATCGCCCTCCTCGCCCCGCTGGACCGCAAGCTGCTGCGCGACCTGCGCGCGGCCGCCGGGCAGGCCACGGCCATTGCGCTGGTCATTTCGGCGGGCATCGCGCTGTTCCTGATGTCGCACGGCATGCTGCGCTCTCTCAACGAAACGCGCACCGCCTATTATGACCGCTACGGCATGGCCGATATGTTCGCGCCGGTGCGCCGCGCCCCCATGCGGCTTGTGCCGGATTTGAAGGCGTTGCCCGGCGTGGCCGCCGCCGAGGGACGGATATCGGCGTCCGTTCTGTTCGATGCACCGGATACGGACGAGCCGGTTTCCGGACGCGTCGTTTCCCTCCCCGATACGGGCACGTCATCGATCAATCGCATTTTTCTGCGCCGCGGCCGGATGATCGAACCGTTCCGGGAAGACGAAGTGCTGCTCTCCGAGCCGTTCGCCGAAGCGCACGGGCTCGAACCCGGCGACCGTATCTCGGCCACGCTGCACGGCGCCAAGCGCAGCTTCACCATTGTGGGCATCGCGCTCTCGCCCGAGTTCATTTACACCATCGCGCCCGGCGAGATCGTGCCCGACGACAAGCGCTTCGGCGTCATGTGGATGGGATATGAGGCGCTGGCGGCAGCCTTCGATCTGGACGGCGCCTTCAACGAGGCCGTGCTGCGGCTGACGCGGGAGGGCAATCCGGACCGTCTGATCGGCACGCTCGACCGGATGCTCGAGCGCTACGGCGCGACCGGCGCCTTTACCCGCGCCGACCAGATTTCGGACAAGTTCCTGACCAGCGAGTTCGAGCAGTTGCGCACGATGGGCACGATCATGCCCGTCATATTCCTGGCGGTTGCGGCCTTCCTTCTCAACGTCGTCGTGGCGCGGATGATCGACTCCGAGCGTGAGGAAATCGGCCTGATGAAGGCGTTCGGCTATTCCGACTGGGAGGTGGCCTGGCACTACACGAAATTCATGCTCGTCATGGTGGCGGGCGGCGTGGTGGCCGGCTGGGGCCTCGGTATCTGGCTGGGACGCGGCATGGCCGACATGTATCAGGAGTTCTTCAAGTTTCCGTTTCTGATTTTCCGTGTGGGAATGGACCTGTTCGCTCTTTCCGCAGGGATCGCCGTCGGGGCGGCGCTGGCGGGCACGATAATCGCCGTGCGCAAGGCGGTGGTGCTGACGCCCGCCGTCGCCATGCAGCCGCCCGCCCCGCTCGACTACAGCCGGGCCGGGACTTTCAGCCCGTTCCTGAAACGCGTCCTCGATCAGCCCACGCGCATGATCCTGCGCCAGATACGCCGCCGCCCGGTCCGCTCGCTGCTGACCTCCACGGGCGTTGCCCTGGCGGTCGCAATCCTCGTCATGTCGCGGTTCAATATCGCGGCTACGGACGAGATGATCCATGTGAACTTCCATGTCGCCGAACGGCAGGACATCTCGGTCAATTTCGCCGAAGCCCGGTCCATGAAGGCCATCTACGAACTGCAGCGGATCCCCGGCGTGCTGCGCGTGGAGCCTTTCCGCTCTGTCTCCGTGCGCATGCGCAACGGCCATGTGGAACGGCTGGGCGCATTGACGGGCATGGTGGAAGACGCGGCGCTCAGCCGGGCCATCGACTCAGACCAGCAGCAGATCGGCCTGCCCGGCGACGGCCTGCTCCTGTCGGCGAAGCTGGCCGAACTGCTGAGGCTGGAGCCGGGCGAAACGCTGGTCGTCGACGTGCTCGAGGACCGCCAGCCGCGCCTGACGCTGGAAGTCGCCGGAACGGCGGAAACCTATGTCGGCACGCCCGCCTATATGCAACTGTCGGCCCTGAACCGGGCACTGCGCGAAGGTTCGCTTGTGTCCGGCGCCCATCTGGCGATCGATCCGGCGCACAAGGAGGAGATCTACCGCCTGCTGAAAGACATGCCTCTGGTGGCCGGTGTGAACCTCATGCGCGAGTCCGAAGCGGCCTTTCGCAGTTTAATCGAAGAGAACATCAACACGTTCGTCTACATCGTGATCGGGTTCGCCAGCCTGATCGCCGTCGGCGTGGTCTATAACGGCGCCCGGATCGCCCTTGCCGAACGCCGCCGCGAACTCGCCAGCCTGCGGGTGATGGGCTTTACGAAAACCGAAGTGTCCTACCTGCTGCTGGGCGAGCTTGCCCTGCTGACCCTGGTGGCGCTGCCGCTGGGCTTCGTTGCCGGCTATGGGCTGTCATGGTATCTGACACAGGCCTTCAGTACGGAACTCTATCAGGTGCCGCTGGTCGTCAACCGGGCGGCCTACGGCTTCGCGTCGGCGGTGGTCCTGGTGGCTGCCGCGGTATCGGGCTATCTGGTGCAGAGGGACATCGGCAAGCTCGACCTTGTCAGCGTGCTGAAGACACGGGAGTAGGGGGAGTCATGTCCCGGCAAACTGTTCGCCGCCTGTTTATGTCCGGCATCGGCCTCGTCGTCGCTGCCTTTCTCGTCTACAGCTTCCTGCCCGATCCCGTGCCCGTCGATCTCGGCGAAGTGGCCCGGGGCCGGCTGACCGTGACCATCGACGAGGAGGCCAGAACCCGCGTGCACGACGTCTACGTGGTGTCCGCGCCGGTAAGCGGACGTCTCCTGCGCATCGACGGCGAGCCCGGCGATCCCGTGGCGGCGAACGAGACCGTGCTGGCACGCCTCCTGCCTTCCGATCCGTCCTTCCTCGACATGCGCAGCCAGCAACAGGCCCGTGCCGAGGTGGAGAGCGCGAAGGCGGCGCTGGCGCTTGCGGAGTCCGAAGTGGAGCGGGCCGAGGCCGGCGCGGAATATGCGTGGGCGGAGTATCAGCGTGCGCAGAAACTGGTCGAGCGGCAAACCGTCTCGCGCGCGGTGCTGGAGCGCGCCCGGCGCGACTGGCGCGCGGCGCAGGCGGCGCTGGAGACGGCGAAGGCCACGGTGCGGG
>JBKHIN010000312.1:0-4036 GCA_046538635.1 Alphaproteobacteria bacterium | reverse complement strand
GGCCGGTTTCACGGCGTATTTTCCGTGGTCATGGGCGGCTCCCTGGAACAACTCGAGCCCCTGGACGGCCTCGTGGCCGAGTGCGTCTCGGTTTCCCATCTTCTGTTTTCCGTGATGCAGCGGGAACGGGAACGGCGTGCACGGATGGTGTTGCGGTCGGGCCTGTTGCACCAGGACCGCCCCATCGTTGAGGCCATCCGCCAGGCGGCGCACATCCTCGCGGCGCCTCACTACATTCGCGACGTCGCGGTTACCGGCGCCAAGAACCATTCAAACAACAACAGCTTCGGCAAGAACGAAAACGATGCGCTACCCTTGCGCTTCACCGTGCAGGAAACCCTCTTCGATCAGCCGGTACGGATCGAAGTGGAACTGTTCGACGAGGAGCGCAAGATTATTCGTGATTTGATGAAAATTTATATTTCGAACGAACTGAGGCGCATTCACTCGGAGATTTCCGCCGAACTTACCGCGGAGGCTGGCGCAGAGGACATGGCCGAAGGCTCCGCACAGACACGTGCCGCCGTTGAAGAGAGGGCCAGCCGGATTTTGAAAGAAAACGAACACAACGGCAATCTTGAAAACAGGAAATATGCCTTGTGCCTGCTTTCACTGGCCATTCTCAAGCAGCGCACCGCACCGATAGTGGAAATCTTCGGGAACATGAGGAAGTCTTATCGGGAGGAACTGTCGTCCGAATATGGTATCGGGCGCAGAACAAACTCATCGTCGAAGAGCAACTCTTCACAGGACGGCCCGCATCTGTCGCAGATATTCGAGGAGAAGAAGGCGCTAGAATACGTTGAACGGCAATTTCCGGGACTGGAAATTTTCAAGAGTTATGGCCGGATAGAGGCGCGCTTCCGGAACGGATAGGGGCCAGCCGGCGTAAGGCGCCTTCCCCTAACTCCGCCACCTGAGCGTTACTTCCTCCTTGAGCGGATGGTCGAAGGGCTTGCCGGTTTCGTTCGACTCGGCCCATGCCTGCTTCAGCCGGAAATACCATTTGGCCTGCATGTCGGCGTCGTTGATGAGCATGAGGCGCGGGTTGAATTTCAGGCCCTCCTTCTGGAGCATGACCATGTCGTGGTCTTGGCGAAGGAAGGTGCGCACCAGCGGGCGCAGGAATTCCTTCGCGGGCGTGAGCCAGGGCAGCGTCCAGTAGAAGGACTGGGTGACCTCGGTCGTCTCCTCCGTCAGTGGGGTAACGGTGGTCAGGCCCAAAACGGTGCCGCGCTTGCCCGCCCGGATCAGTTCGGTGCGGATGCCGGGCAGACGGAAGACGATCTCGGTAGTCACCTCGCCGCCCAGCACGCGATAGAAAAACGAGTTCTTCGACGGCTTGTGCGCCAGCATGGAAAAGCCCAGCGGCACGGGGCCGAAGCGCTTCGCCTTTTCATGGATGGAGCGCGCCGTGCGCCACCACCAGGCGCGGTGGACGAAGGGGCCGTGGGCCGGGTCCATCAGGCCGATGACGGCGTGGTCCACATGACAGTCGAAGGCCATGCGCTCGATCATGCCGGGGCGGCGCGCGCCCACGCCCGGAAGCTCCGGCGGCGGAGTTTCCGGGTCCGGCGTATCCTCCACCAGCGGGCCTTGCGCGCGTTCGGGCATGTAAATCCAGATATTGCCGTTGCGCTCGGCCACGGGATAGCGCCAGACGCGGATGCGCTCAAGCTCCATGCGCTGGTCCGCCGTCAGCGAGGGAATGGCGGCGCAGCGCCCGTCCGTGCCGAAACGCCAGCCGTGATAGGCGCATTCCACCTGGGTGCCTTCGAGGCGCCGGCCGTCCACCGTCTCGCCCTTCTCACACAAACGCCCGGCAGACAGCGGCACGCCGCGATGGGGGCAGATGTCGCGCAAGCCGAAGACCTCGCCCGCGCCCGAGCGGCCGATCAGCACCGGCTCGCCCAGCAGCACCTTGTGCCGCATTTCACCCGGCTTCAGCTCGCGCCCCGGAAGGGCGTAATACCAGAGATCTTTCAGGAACATGGGCTGTCGCATACCGGAGAAGCGAGGGAAGAGGAGCGAGGAGCGAGAGAGACCGCAGAGCCGCGTCTCACTCCTCTTCCCTCTTTTCTCGCTTCCCGCTTCTCTCCCCTCTCTACTCGTCCTTGCCCGAGAGCCGGTCCACCTTGCGCTTCATGGCCGCCAGTTCCTCGCGCAGCTCGCGCAGTTCGGCCTGCGAGCCCTCTCCCTGGGATGCGGCGGGGCGCTCCTCGCGCGGCTCTCCTGGCTCGGGGGGCCGCGCGCGCGTTGCACCGGGGGGCGAGAACGACATCATGCGCTTGTAGGCGTCCGCCCAGGCCTCCTGGAACAGGGCCACGTTCTGGCGCGTCATTTCCTCGAACAGCTTGAAGGGCTGCTGCGCGCCGCCCAGCGCCTCGGCCATGCGGTTGCGCATCTGCTCCTGGTTATGGGCGAAGGCCTCCATGGAGATTTCCAGATAGCGCGGCACCACCGTGGCCATCTGGTCGCCGTAGAAGCGGATGAGCTGACGCAGAAACTGGATGGGCAGGAGGTTCTGGCCCTTGCTCTCCTCCTCGAAAATGATCTGGGTGAGGACGGACCGGGTGATGTCGTCGCCCGTGCGCGCGTCCACCACCACGAATTCCTCGCCGTCCTTCACCATCCGGGAGAGATGGTCCAGCGTGACGTAGCTGGACGTCGCCGTGTTGTAGAGGCGCCGGTTGGCGTATTTCTTGATGGTGATGGGCCCGTCCGGGCTCGACGGTTTGCCGCACACGTTGCCGCCTCGTTGCCGCCTCATTGATCGGTTCGGACCCCGAGGGTCCTTGCCCTCCCGGTTTATCCGAAACTCCGGATTGAGAAAACCTTTTTCGCGCAGACAACCCCTGGTAGAGAACTCCGGCGGGATGTTCGGCGCCGCGCATTTGCAACTGCGGCCCTTCCTGTCCGTTGACTCTGTGAAGAGGAACCGGCGGGGCGCCCCCTGTCCGCTGTGCCGAACGCCTTCATCGCGCTGCGGCGGCGGATTTTTCGCCCGGGTTCGGGGCGGCCCTTTTCGCTCGATTAACCCGCTGTTTTCCTTCCGTTAACGGGGTCGCCCCCTATCTGCCGGTAAAGAGTTCACGAACGCGAAATGCCCGGCGGCAAGCCGGCACACCGGAGGACATCATGAACGACGACGTGATCATCGCGGGCGCGGCCCGCACGCCTGTGGGTTCCTTCAACGGCGCTTTCGCCGATCTGCCCGCTCACCGGCTGGGCGAGGTGGCGCTGCGCGCGGCGCTGGACCGGGCGCGCGTGGAGGCGGCGGAAATCTCCGAGGTCATCCTGGGCCAGATCCTCGCCGCGGGGGAGGGCCAGAACCCGCCGCGCCAGGCCTCCATCGCGGCGGGCGTGCCTGAGGAAGTCCCCGCCTGGCAGGTGAACATGATGTGCGGCTCGGGCCTGCGGGCCGTGGCGCTGGGCCACCAGGCGATCCGCAACGGCGATTCTTCGATCGTGCTGGCGGGCGGCCAGGAAAGCATGAGCCAGGCGCCCCACTGCATCCATCTGCGCAACGGGGTGAAGATGGGCGAAGCAAAGATGGTGGACACCATGCTGCGGGACGGGCTGATCGACGCTTTCCACGGCTATCACATGGGCCAGACGGCGGAGAACATCGCCACCCAGTGGCAGATTCCCCGCGAGGAGCAGGACGCCTTCGCCGTCGCCTCCCAGAACAGGGCGGAAGCCGCCCAGAAGGCGGGCCGGTTCAGGGACGAGATCGTTCCCGTGACCGTGGTTCACCGCAAGGGCGAGACCGTGGTGGAGGACGACGAGTTCATCCGCCCCGGCGTCACCATGGATTCCATCTCCGGCCTGAAGCCCGCCTTCCAGCGCGAGGGCGGCACGGTGACGGCGGCGAATGCTTCCGGAATCAATGACGGCGCGGCGGCCGTGGTGCTGATGGGTGCGAAGGAAGCCGGGAAGCGCGGCATCGAGCCGCTGGCGCGCATCGTCTCCTGGGCGCAGGCAGGTGTGGACCCGGCGGTGATGGGCACGGGCCCCATTCCGGCCACGCGGCGGG
>JBKHIN010000073.1:0-10153 GCA_046538635.1 Alphaproteobacteria bacterium | reverse complement strand
GCGTCCGCCGCCATCATGGGCGTGCCCACCGTATCGGCGTCGCATTGCCAGAATTCGCGGAAGCGGCCCGGCCCCGGCTTCTCGTTGCGCCACACCGGCCCCATCTGGTAGCGGCGAAAGGGCTTGGGCAGGCTGTCGAAGCGTTCGGCGGCGAGGCGCGCCAGCGGCGCCGTCAGGTCATAGCGCAGGGCCAGCCATTGCTCGTCATCGTCGCGGAAGCCGAAAACGCCCTCATTGGGCCGGTCCTGATCGGGCAGGAACTTGCCCAGCGCATCCGCATATTCGATAGCGGGGGTTTCCAGCGGCTCGAAACCATGCTGTTCGTACACGGCGCAAATGCGCTCCAGCATGGCGCGCTGCGCCGTCACTTCTTCGGCAAAACGGTCTTCGAACCCCTTCGGCTGCCGGGCCTTGGGGCGAAATGCCTTCTCCTTCCTGCGTTTTGCTTTCTGGTCCATGTCATTCATCTGGCGCGCACCGCCCGCACCGTCCATTTCGTTGCGTTCGGCCCGTTCCCTAGCCCGTATTTTGGTCACTGTCCACGGGGCCCGGGCATCCGGTAACGGGTCGGCATGGCCGCCACCTCCTTGCGTTCCTCCCGGAAGGCGTCCTCCCTGGCGGTACAGCTTTTGCCGTAGGCCCGCGAGAGGGGCTGCGCCGACATGCCATGCGCGAACACGCTCAGGAACACGGCCACGACCGTCACATGCAGGATCAACTCCGCACCGGGCAACTGTTTCTGCTCGGCGACCAGCAAGGCGAACACGATGGAGGCGAGCCCGCGCGGACCGAACCAGCCGAGAAAGGCAAGGGTGGAGCGGTGCAGGCCGCTGCCCAGGAGACTCACGGCAATCGAGATCATGCGGATTGCCGTGAGCGCCAGCACGGCGAACAGGACGATGCGCCAGTCGAGATGAGGCAGGGTGTCAGGGACCAGCGCCGCGCCGAAAAGCAGAAAAACGCTGAGGATGAGCAACTGTCCTTCCGCTTCGCCGAATTCCAGCAGAAAACGGTCCACCCGCCGTGCCACATGGCCGAAGGCGAGCCCGGCCGTGAAGGCGGCGACGAAGCCGTTGCCCTTCACCAGCCCGGCCGCCGCGAAGGCGAGCACGGCGAAGCCGATGGCGGCCAGTCCCTGAAAACTCTCGCTGATCCAGCCGCGCTCGCAGGCGCGCATCATCAGCTTGCCGCCCGCGAACCCCACCGCCACGCCCACCAGCGGGCCCAGCGTGACCTGCAGAAGCACGAAGAGCAGCCACGGCATTTCCCGCTCCTGTGCGTAGCCCAGACTGGCGAGGGACAGGAAGAGGACGACGAGAGGCAGCGCCAGCCCGTCATTGAGGCCGCTTTCCACATTGAGGGCCTGGCGGATGCGCACGGGCAATGCGGGGCTGGTGACGGTGGCCTGTCCCAGCGCCGCATCCGTGGGCGTCAGAATGGTTGCCAGCAGCGCGGCGGCCGCAAGCCCCAGTTCCGGGAACAGCGCCCAGGCGGCAGCGCCGCCAAGAGCGATGGACAGCGGCATGCCGATCCCCAGCATGCGCAGTGGCAGCGTGTGTTCGCTGAAGAGGCGGCGCAGGTCGATGCGCGCCGCGTCGATGAACAGCACCATGACCAGCGCGATCTCCGCCAGCAGGTGGACGAGCGTTCCCTTGGGATCGAGGTCCAGAAGGCCCGTCCAGTTCGCGAACAGGCCGAAGAGAACGAACACCATGGGCGGCGTCACGACGCCCTTTTCCGCCCGGGCCGAGACCAGAGCGAAAGCGACCAGAATCAGCGCTGCCGCGGCGAGGCCCGGATTGTCCATGAACAGTCTCTCCGGCAGAAAGCGGGTTTCCCCCGGGCGCGGAGGGCAGTGAGCGGTTCCCTCAACGCCGAGCTTGCACTATCCGCCGACAGAAGTGAAAAAAGGCACGCCGGAATTGCCCGGCGTGCCTCGCGCCCTTTCGATGGTGAGCGCTACTCGGGGGTCACGTCCACACGCGGCCCCTTGAACGCTCCCGTCAGCCCCAAATGGCTGCGCACCCTTTCGCGAAGCCAAAATCGGCGCACAGGCCGGTTTCGGTCAGCTGGATAATCCCCAGCCCCGTCAACAAGAGGAAGATCAGGGCCGCGGGGACGAAGAACTGCAGCAGGATTCGCCAAACAAGCAGCACGATGCCCGGCAGCCGAAGTTCCTCCGAGACGATCTGTCTGCGGACCACCCAGCCTGCCAGCAGGGCGATCAGCAGCCCGCCCACGGGCATGGTGAAGTTGCCCGTCAGATAATCCAGCGAGTCGAAGACCGTGGCGTCCTTCAACGCCGGAATGAAGGAGAACGGATGAAAGTCCTTCCAGCCGCTGAAGGAGAACACCGTGCCCAGTCCCACGAGCCAGGCCAGGAATCCGCCTGTAATCGCACCCAGCAGCCTCCGGAAACCGCGGTGCTCCTCGGCCCAGGAGGTCATGATTTCCAGCATCGAGATGGAAGAGGTCAGTGCCGCGAAGAAGGCCAGCGTGAAGAACATGGTGCCGATCAGTTCCCCGGCCGGCATCTGCCCCAGCGAATAGGGCAGGGTGACGAACAGAAGGCCCGGCCCGGCGGCGGGATCCTGCCCGGTCGCGAACACGATGGGGAAAATGGCCAGCCCCGCCAGAATGGCGACCAGCGTATCGGAAAAGGCGATCAGGACGCCGTTGGCGGGGATGTTCGATTCCTTGTTCAGATAGGCGCCGTAGGTCAGCATGATGGCCACGCCTATGCCCACGGAAAAGAAGGCCTGCCCGATGGCGGCCAGCGTGGACGCCGGAGTGATCTTGTTCCAGTCGACCGTGAACAGGAAGTCGAACGCGCGCTCAAGGCCGCAGACCTGTCCGGCCCCGCAATCCTGCGTGCCGATATAGGCGGAGTAGCCCACCATCACCAGCAGCATAAGAAAGAACAGCGGCATCAGGATCTTGGCGGCCAGCTCGATGCCGCCCAGAAGGCCGCGGGCGACGATGAACACCGTGATGCCCATGAAAATGGTATGCCAGATAATCACCTGAAGGGGATTTTCGGTGAGTTCGGTGAACACCTGCGCCACCTGATCACCGTCGAGCCCCATCAGCGCGCCGCTCGCCGCCTTGGGAATATAGGCCATGACCCAGCCCGCGATGACGCTGTAGAAGCTGAGGATCAGAAAGGCGGAGAGCATGCCCACGCCGCCGGCGATGCCCCACACCCCGGAACCGCCCGATTCCTTAGCGACTGCCTGCGTGCTGCCCACGGCGTTGACGCCGGTACGCCGGCCGATCATCAACTCGGCGAAGAGCACCGGAATGGCGATCAGCACGACGGCCGCCACGTAAACCAGCACGAACGCGCCGCCGCCGTTCTCCCCTGCCTGATAGGGAAAGCGCCAGAAATTCCCGAGCCCGACGGCCGAGCCGACGGCGGCCATGATGAAGGCGAAACGCGATGACCAGTGTGCGTGTGACGATGCCGCAGGTTGCATGACTCCTACCCTCTCTTTCGATGTCGGGCCGCCCCCTCCCGGCGGCAAATCGCGGCGCAGTGTAAGACTGGAAAAAGGGGCTCGCAATCGCACCGCAGCCACGCTTCGTTCCCTCTGAGAGCCGTCTCCCGGCGCACACTGGCCCGGATTCTGCACGAGCTTTCGTGCCGGACGGGTCAGGCCCGCGGCCTGCGGCAATTACGGCACAGCGCCGGTTTGACATTGGAGGAAACTGGTCTACCGTTCGCGGGCGAAGAAAAGCTGGCGGAAAGCCGCTATGCCGGGGCGCCGGAGGGGGGCGCGAGGCCAACAGGGTGAACGGCTCGCATGATTTCATATGTGGTTCGGCGGCTTGTGATCGCCATTCCCACGCTGTTCCTGATTTGTACGGCGGCATTCTTCCTGATGCGGGAGGCGCCGGGGACACCGCTTACCGGTGACCGCAGCCTGCCGGTCGAAATCGAACGGAATATTCTGGCGTACTACCATCTCGACAAGCCGAGGCTGGTCCAGTTCGGCATCTGGCTCGGAGTCTGGCCGGTCGAAGCGGCCGATCCCGCCCGCTGGAACCCGGAGAGCCCTTCATATGATCCGGATTGCGCGCGTCTGTCCCAGTTCGACCCGGTCGCGGATCTGCCGGACAAGTGCACCCACGAGGTGTTTCGCGGCCTCTTCCAGGGGGATCTCGGACCGTCCTTCAAGATCAAGGACCAGACGGTCGCCGATCTGATTGCCCAGGGCGCGCCGGTGTCGATCACCCTTGGCATCACGGCCATGAGCATCGCTCTCGTAGTCGGCATGTTCCTGGGGACCATGGCCGCCCTGCGCCAGAACACGGCCGCCGACTATGCGGTCATGGCCACCGCAACATTCGGCATCACCATTCCCAATTACGTGGTGGGGCCGGTGCTGGCCCTGGTATTCGCGGTCTGGCTCGGGGTATTGCCCGCGGGCGGCTGGGTGACCACCCAGGGGGTCGAGGCCATGGCGCTTCCGGTCATCACCCTCGCCCTGCCGCAGATCGCCATCATGTCGCGCCTGACACGCTCGGGCATGATCGAAGTGCTGCGCTCCAACTTCGTGCGCACGGCGCGCGCCAAGGGCCTGCCTGAACGGGTGGTGCTGTGGCGGCACGCCCTGAAGGCGGGCATCCTGCCGCTGGTCGCCTATCTGGGGCCGGGCACGGCGGCGCTGATGACCGGCTCGCTGGTGGTGGAGCAGATTTTCGGCCTGCCGGGCATCGGGCGCTTTTTCGTGGAGGGCGCGCTCGACCGGGATTACTCGGTGGTCATGGGCGTGGTCATCGTCTATGCGACGCTGATCATCGGGCTCAACCTGATTTCCGACATTCTGGTCGCTCTCATGGATCCCAGGGTGAGGTACGAGTGATGATCTCGCTGATTTCAAAGCGCGCCGAACTCACGGAAAAGGCGGTGGAAATCAAGGGCCGTTCGCTCTGGGACGACGCCATCGCCCGGCTGATGCGTAACCAGGCGGCGGTCACCGGCATGGTGCTGTTGTCGATCATCACGCTACTGGCGATTCTTGCGCCGCTGATCGGCGATCTGACCGGGAATGCCTATGACGAGCTGGACTATGAGTACATTTACGGGCCGCCGTCGCTGGAAGGGAACCATTTCTTCGGCACGGACGGAAACGGGCGCGATCTTTTCGTGCGCACGCTTTATGGCGCACGGACATCGCTCGCCATCGGCGTGGTCGCGACGGCGGTCAGCCTGCTGATCGGGGTTATCTGGGGTGCGACGGCGGGCTTCATCGGCGGCAGAGTGGACGAGCTGATGATGCGCTTTGTCGATGTGCTCTATTCGCTCCCCTACATTTTCTTCGTCATCATTCTGCTGACCATTTTCGGGCGTAATTTCATCCTGCTGTTTGTGGCCATCGGCGCGGTGGAATGGCTGACCATGGCGCGCATCGTGCGCAGCCAGACAGTCTCCATCAAGCGCAAGGAGTTCATCGAGGCCGCCGAAGCCGCGGGCGTGGACGCATTCACCATGATCCGGCGGCACATCATCCCCAATGTGATGGGTCCGGTGGTCGTCTATGTGACGCTTACCATTCCGGTGGTGATCCTGGCGGAAAGTTTCCTGAGCTTCCTTGGCCTCGGCGTGCAGGAGCCCAATACCTCCTGGGGGCGCCTGATCTCTGAAGGCGCGCGCGACGCGCTGGAACAGGCGCCCTGGATGATGGCCTTTCCGGCCGCCTTCATGGCAGCCACGCTGTTCTGTTTCAACTTCATCGGCGACGGGCTGCGCGATGCCCTCGACCCCAAGGACCGTTAGGGGGACGCGATGGCCGATGTTCTGAACGTCAAGGGACTGACCGTCCGGTTCTCCACGCCGGAAGGCGAAGTGCGCGCCGTCAACGACGTAAGCTTCTCCGTCAGCGAGGGCGAATGCGTCGGCATTGTGGGTGAATCGGGTTCGGGCAAGAGCCAGCTTTTCATGGCGATCATGGGTCTTCTCGCCTCCAATGGCCGGGCGGACGGGCAGGTGCTCTTCCGGGGCGAGAACATTCTCGGCATGAAACCGCACAAGCTGAACCGGATCCGCGGCGAGAAGATGACCATGATCTTCCAGGATCCGATGACCTCCCTGACGCCGCATATGAAGATCGGCCGGCAGCTCAACGAGGTCCTGATCCAGCACAAGGGCGTGAATGAAAGGGACGCGACGGCACGCTCCATCGAAATGCTGGACCTCATGCGCATTCCCGAGCCCGGAAAGCGGCTGGGCATGTACCCGCATGAATTTTCCGGCGGCATGCGCCAGCGGGTAATGATCGCCATGTCTCTCCTGTGCGAGCCGGAACTTCTGATTGCGGATGAACCGACCACGGCGCTCGATGTCACCATCCAGGCGCAGATCCTCGACCTGTTCCAGGATCTGAAACAGGAGACCGGCGCCTCTATCGTTCTTATTACGCACGATCTGGGCGTGGTTGCCGGGCTGTGTGACCGGGTTAACGTGATGTATGCGGGCGCCTTCGCCGAAACGGGATCGGTGGGCGATATTTTCTATAAACCGCAGCATCCCTATACGCGCGGCCTGCTCGAATCCATGCCCCGCCTCGACCATCCGACGGAGCAGGAACTGCGGGTCATTGCGGGACAGCCGCCCAATCTCCAGGCGATCCCGCCGGGCTGCCCGTTCCAGATGCGCTGTGACTACGTGTTCGAGCCCTGCTACGAGGATCCGCCGCCGCCGCTGCGGGAGATCGCGAAGGGACACCGGAAGTCCTGCCATCTGAAAGGTTTTGATGCGGACGGAAAGCTGATCGAATGAGTCCTGTTACGGTAAAAGACCGGGCGGCCGACATACACGCCGCCGCTGAAGAAAATGCCCTTCTCTCCGTACGGGATCTGAAGGTGCAATTCCCCGTGCCCAGGCCGGGCCTGTTCCTGCCGCCGCTGAGGCTCAAGGCGGTGGACGGGGTGAGCTTCGATATCGGCGAGCAGGAAACGCTCGCCATTGTGGGCGAATCGGGCTCCGGCAAGTCCACCATCGGGCGCGCCATTCTGCAGCTCATTCCGCCCACGGCCGGGAAGATCATCTGGCAGGGCGAGAACATTGCCGGGCTCAGCCACCGGCAGATGCGCAGCAAGCGGCGCGACCTGCAGATCGTGTTTCAGGACCCGCTGGCGAGCCTCGATCCGCGCATGACCGTGGGTGAAATCATCGCCGAGCCGCTGAAGACACTGATTCCGAACCTGAAGCGCGACGAGGTCAAGGAGCGCGTGAAGGACATGATGCAGAAGGTCGGCCTGACGCCCCAGATGATCAATCGCTATCCGCACGAATTTTCAGGCGGCCAGAACCAGCGCATCGGCGTGGCGCGCGCCATGATCGTGGAGCCCAAATTGATCGTCGCCGACGAGCCGGTATCGGCGCTCGATGTTTCCATCCAGGCCCAGATCGTCAACCTGCTGAAGAAACTGCAGCGCGAGTTTGGACTGTCCATGCTCTTCATCAGCCACGATCTATCCGTGGTGCGGCACATCAGCCACCGGGTGCTGGTGCTCTATCTGGGCAAGGTCATGGAAATCGCGGAGCGCGACGAACTCTACGAACGGCCGCGCCATCCCTATACCCAGGCCCTTCTCTCGGCCGCGCCTCTTCCCGATCCGGAAAAGGAGACGGGCAAGGAGCGCATCGTGCTGGAGGGGGACATCCCCTCTCCGGTCAACCCGCCCTCGGGCTGTGTCTTCCGCACCCGCTGTTTCAAGGCGCAGCCGAAATGCGCGGCCGAAGTTCCCGGGCTCGATCCGCGCGGCGCGACCAGCGGGCGGCTGGTGGCCTGCCATTTCCCGGATTGAGTGCTCACAAAGGAAAACGGCGGCCCTTGCGGCCGCCATTCCCTGAAACGATTTTACGCAGTTGCTACTTCACCCGGCGCACGCGCAGGGCCGCCCCCTCATCGTTGATGGTCATCAGGAAGCTGCCCAGAAAGGCCCGGCGGATATGCGCGACATTCTCGCCGTCCCTGTCCCAGCGGGCGGGTGAACTGCCGATCTGCTTCCAGACCTGCCCGTTCGCCAGCTTCACCTTGATCTTGCCATAGGGGCCTTCGTCGATATCGGTGATCTTGACGATGATTTTCTTGATTTCCCCGTCGTCATCCTTCTTGACGCGGTAGTTCTTCGCGGTCAGCGGGTCCGGGCGCTCCGCCTCGCGGTCGCCGAAGTTCTCCTTTGCGCTCTCCTTATCGTCATCATCGAGATATTTGCTTCCGAACGCCTTTTCAGGTTCTTCCGGCTTTTTCTCCGCCTTCTTTCCCGCTTCCGCGGCCGCAGTCCGGCGCTCGATCTCGGCGGCGCGGCGTTCCACCTCGGCGGCCTTGCGCTGGAGTGCCTCGATCCGCGCTTTCATCGCCGCCTCGCGGGCACGCATTTCCTTTTCAAGGCGCGCCACGTCTTCGCTGGAGGAAGTGTTCCCGGAGGAAGCCGCCCCGGCGGACGGTGCCGCCGTCTCCCCTGCGGGCTTCGTGCTTCCCGCCGCGGCATCGAAACAGGTAAGCCGCACGGCGTCGGCCTCGACCCTGGCGCAGGCGGCCACATCGCCGTCCTCCACGTCCTTGGCGGCGGCGTCGAAACAGGCGAGCCGGACTGCCGAATTGCTGACGGCGGCGCAGGCGTTCATGTCATCGGCATAGGCTGCGCGGGGGCCGGTCAAAGCCGCGGTCAGTGCCGCCGCGGCGATCAGCCCCGGAATCCATCCCCGTAATGTGCTCATATTGTGTACTCCACCATGCGAAACCCCCGAAAATGCCACAAGACACCGCGTCATTGTTCAAGTCAACAATAGGCGAGACCCCGCAGCGTTTGGCGGCAGGCTTTCTCCTGTCTATATTCTCCGCAAAGTGGTTCCGGCGGTTTGCACGGACCGTGCATGCGATCCGGCCGCCGGGTGGGGTCGAGCACGTTCCTGGTTCGGGGGCGTGGCGTGGCACGCGGTGTGCCACGAACAGCCCACACAGAGGAGAGTTTGTATGTTCTTGAAAATCTTCACGGCGTCGCGTCTCGGCTGGTTGGGGGCCGCGGCGCTGGCTGCCGTCATCGTGGCCTGCGGGCCGTCGGAGGAACAGAAGCGGGCGGAAGACGCGGTCAAGGAGCCCGGCGCCGCTGAACCCGCCAAGGTCGTATTGCACCGGGGCAACAGTGCGGAGCCCTCGACGCTCGATCCGCACCGCGCCAGCGGGACCTGGGAAAACAACATTATCGGCGATCTGTTCATGGGGTTGATGACGGAAAATCCCGAAGGTCAGCCCATCGCCGGCACCGCGGAAAGCTGGGAAACCAGCGAGGACGGCCTTGTCTGGACGTTCAAGCTGCGCGAGCACACCTGGTCGGACGGCGTGCCCGTGACGGCGGAAGATTTTGCCTTTGCCTACCGCCGGATTCTCGCGCCCGAAACGGCCGCGCGCTATGCCTCGATCCTCTATCCGATCAAGAATGCGCGCGCCGTGAATGCGGGGGAGATGGAGCCGGAGGCGCTGGGCGTGCGCGCGGTCGATGACCGCACGTTCGAGATCACGCTCGAATATCCGGCGCCCTTCCTGCCCCAGATGCTGACCCACTACACGACCTATCCGGTACCCAAGCATGCGGTCGAGAAGTATGGGGACAGTTGGGTGCAGCCGGAAAACGTCATCACCAACGGCGCCTACGTTCTCGCCGAATGGCGCCCCAACGATTTCATCCGCACTGTGAAGAACCCCGCTTTCTTCGACGCGGACAATGTCAAGATCGACGAGGTTTACTTCTATCCCACCGATGACCGCGCCGCTGCAGTGCGCCGCTACCGTGCAGGCGAGCTGGACATGAACGATGATTTTCCCATCGGTCAGTATCAGGATCTGAAGGAGCGGTTCGGTGATGAGATCAAGGGTTCGGTCTTTCTGGAAACGGACTATCTGACCATCAATCTGACCAATGAGAAGTTCAAGGGCAAGCCGGGCGTGCGCCGCGCGCTGGGGCTGGCGATCGACCGCAATATTTTGGTCAACAAGGTGCGCCGCCTGGAGGAAACGCCCGCCTTCGCCTTCGTGCCTCCGCCCATGGCGAACTACGTCGATGGCGTCGCGGTGGACTACAAGGGCGGGGATATGGAGGCCCGGCGGGAGGAGGCGCGCCGCCTGCTGGCCGAAGCGGGCTATAC
>JBKHIN010000072.1:0-10168 GCA_046538635.1 Alphaproteobacteria bacterium | reverse complement strand
CACCATGATGTCGCTGCATGTGGGCCTGCGCCGCCGGACGGCGCCCGCGGCCATTGTCGGCTATTCCGGCGCGCTGGCCGGCGCCGAATATCTGAAGCAGGAAATGAAGGGGGCCCCGCCGGTGCTGATGGTTCACGGCGACGCCGATGACATGATTCCCATACGCCGCATGCATGAAGCCGTGGCGGCGCTGGGCGAGGCGGACGTGCCGGTGCGCTGGCATATTTCCCGCGGCGTCGGCCACGGCATCGCGCCCGACGGGCTGGCGCTGGGCGGACAGTTTCTGAGCGACGCCTTTGCCGGGCGGCTGGGCGTTCCGGCCTGACCGCCGCGCCGCACATCCGCCGATCGATCGAGGCCGTTCATATTTGGTTCACGCTATATCTGGTGCCGGGTGGCGAAGAATATGCTATATGGAGAAGGGGACGCGGGTTGCGACATGTGGCCTGTTGATAATTTAACAGGCTTGGCTTAGCTGAAGCGTCCCAGGCGGCAGCAAGGGGAGTGGCCCTGTGCAGGCATACCCGAGATCGCCGGACCATTGCCCGGCGCTGGTGCTGAACGCGGATTACCGTCCGCTCAGTTATTTCCCCCTGTCGCTCTGGTGCTGGCAGGACACCATCAAGGCCGTGTTCCTGGAGCGGGTGAACATTCTTTCCTATTACGAGCGCAGCGTGCGCAGCCCCAGCTTCGAGATGCAGCTGCCCTCGGTCGTATCGCTAAAATCCTATGTGCGGCCCGCCACGCAGCCCGCCTTCACGCGCTTCAACGTATTCCTGCGCGACAGGTTCGAATGCCAGTATTGCGGCGAGAAGAACGACCTGACCTTCGATCACGTCGTCCCTCGTTCGCGCGGCGGCAGGACGACCTGGAACAACGTGGTGGCCGCCTGCGCACCCTGCAATCTGCTCAAGGGCGGGCGCCTGCCCAGGGAGTGCGGCATGGTTCCGGCCAATCCGCCCCGCCAGCCCTCGGTTGCCCATCTGCACCGCAACGGCCGCATGTTCCCGCCCAACTATCTGCACGAAAGCTGGCAGGACTTTCTCTACTGGGACAGCGAGCTGGAGGCCTGACGGGTGGGCTGCCGGGCCCCGGGCCTCAGTCGCCGTCGTGCTTGAAGCTGACCTTGAGTTTGCAGCGGAACAGTTCCACGCCGCCGTCCCGGTCGACGACCATGTCCATTTCATTGACCTCGGCCACGCGCAGGTCGCGCACCGAGCGGCCCGCGCGGGACACGGCTTCCTTCGCGGCTTCCTCCCAGCTGTCGGGGCTCGTGCCGATCAGTTCGATCACCTTGTAGACACTCATGAGGTTTCCTCCCTTGGAGCCTGGTGGGAACAGAATATCTCATCGGGCGCACATTGCGCTTGAGAACCCATGAACAAGGAACGCGTGACGCAGGCGGGAAGTTGCCACGCGCACGTCTTGAGCCGGAAGCGTGCGCGCGCTAATCATTCCGCCTCATGTTTCCGGTGGAGAAGCGAATGGCCCAGACGGCACAGGCGGCAACAGCAAAGGCGCAGGGCAAGGCCAACAAGGCGAAGAAAACCGCCATTTCGCCGACGCGTGCGGAGAATTACGCCGAGTGGTATCAGCAGGTGGTGCGCGGCGCCGACATGGCGGAGAACGCGCCCGTGCGCGGCTGCATGGTCATCAAGCCGTGGGGCTACGGCATCTGGGAAGCCATCAAGGGCGCCCTCGACAATCGCTTCAAGGAGACGGGCCACGAGAACGCCTATTTCCCGCTCCTGATCCCCTTGCGCTTCATCGAGCGGGAAGCGGCCCATGTGGAGGGCTTCGCCAAGGAAATGGCGGTGGTCACCCATCACCGGCTGGAGGAGAGGGACGGCAAGCTGGTGCCCGCCGCACCGCTGGAGGAGCCGCTGATCATCCGGCCCACCTCCGAGACCATCATCGGCGAGGCCTTCGCCAACTGGATCCGCTCCTACCGCGATTTGCCCCTGCTCATTAATCAGTGGGCGAATGTCATGCGCTGGGAATTGCGTCCGCGCCTGTGGCTGCGCACCTCGGAATTCCTCTGGCAGGAGGGCCATACGGCGCACGAGACGGAGGCCGAGGCGCGCGAGGAAACGCTGCAGATGCTCGAAATCTATCGCGAGGTGGCCGAGGAGCACATGGCGGTTCCCGTGATCAAGGGCGAAAAGTCCGAAAGCGAACGGTTCCCCGGCGCAGTGGACACCTACACGATCGAGGCGATGATGCAGGACGGCAAGGCCCTTCAGGCCGGCACCTCGCACTATCTGGGGCAGAACTTCTCCAAGGCCGCCAATATCCGCTTTCAGGACCGGGACGGCGGCTGGCAGCATCCGCACACGACGTCCTGGGGCGCGTCCACGCGGCTCGTCGGCGCGCTGGTCATGACCCACGGCGACGACAACGGGCTGCAACTGCCGCCGCGCATCGCCCCCTCACAGATCGTGATCCTGCCCATCATTCGCGACGAGGCCCAGCGCGGGCCCGTGCTGGACTATGCGGAGAGGCTGGCCGCGCAACTGCGCGCGCAAAGCTACGCCGGAACGCCCGTGCGCGTGCGCATGGACACCCGCGACCTGCCGCCGCCCGAAAAGAAATGGGAATGGGTGCGCAAAGGCGTGCCTCTGCTCATCGAGGTGGGCCCGCGCGACATCGAGGGCGAGGCGGCCGCCCTGATGCGCCGTGACCGCATCGATGAGAAAAAGGCCATTCTGCCGCTCGCCGAACTGGTGGCGAAGGCGCCGGACATGCTGGGCGAAATCCAGTCCAACCTGTTCGAGGCGGCGCGCGCCGAGCGCGACCGGCGCCTGCGCACCGACATCACCGACTACGAGACGCTGGCCGAATATTTCCGGGACATGGAGGCGGACACCGGCTTCTCCCACGGCTTCGTGCGCGCCTGGTGGTGCGAGGACGCGGAATCGGAGGAAAAGCTCGCCGAACTGGGCGTCTCCGTGCGCTGCATTCCCTTCGACCAGCCCGAAGGCGGCGGCACCTGCGTGCTCACCGGCAAGCCCGCGAAACGGCAGGCGATCTTCGGCAAGGCGTATTGAGGGCCGGGAAACCTTTTCCGGCCAAATGCTCCTGAATGCCGGAATTGAGGGAAGACGGGGAGGAGCACAAACGGCGGAGGGAAACCCGCCAGATCCTTGAACGGATTCGGCTCCGGCCGGCTGTCGTCTACGAGATCATCCGGGAAGAGGGCGAAGAGGAACTCGTCCGGGGCTTCTTCGCCCTCTGGTGGTCGGGCCTCGCCGCGGGCCTGTCCATGGGCTTTTCCATGGCCGTCATGGGTGTTCTGCAGGCGGAGCTTCCCGGCGAGAAGTGGGCCGGCCCCATCGTGGCGGCCGGATATTCCACCGGCTTCCTCATCGTCATCCTCGCCCGGCAGCACCTGTTCACGGAAAACACGATCACGGCCCTGCTGCCGGTCATGTCCCGGCATTCGGACGCGACCACACTCAGCCTGCTGCGCCTGTGGGGCCTCGTACTGGCGGCGAATGTCGTGGGCGCGGCGCTTTTCGCCCTGGCGGCCGCGGAAACGTCCATCTTTCCGGCGGAGTATGAACAGGCGTTCTTCAGCCTTGCGGAAAAGCTGTTCGCGAACTCGGCCTGGGAGATGTTCGTCAAGGGCGTCCCGGCCGGCTGGCTGGTCGCGGCTCTGGTGTGGACCCTGCCTTCCGTGGAGGAAAACCGGTTCCCTGTCATTTTCTTTCTCGCCTGGGTCATTGGCCTGGGAGGTTTCACACACATCATCGTCGGGATGGTGGAGGCCGTTTTCTATTTTCTGAAGGGCGGGGCGTCATTCTTTGAAGTTCTTTTCGTGTTCTCACTTCCCACGCTGGCGGGAAACATGGTTGGCGGCAGCGCGCTCTTTGCCCTGATCAGCTACGCGCAGGTCAAGGAGGAAGCTCCGGAAGTGACCGCCGAAGACGGCGAATGAGTGAGCGGCCCTTCCCGCTGGACGGGCGGCGCTCACATGCGCATCATGGCGGGAAACGATGGAGGACCGCCATGAATCCTGTTCGCCTGTTCGCCGCCGTCCTTTTCGCCGCCCTTGTGGCCCTGGCGCCCGCTTCCGCTCCGCTGGCCGCGGAAGACTCGGCGGCGCTGCAAAAGGCCGTGGAAAAGGACTATGGCTATCTGAAGCCCCTGTTCGAACATTTCCACAGGAACCCCGAGCTTTCCTATCTTGAGCATGACACCGCCAAGCGTCTGGCGGCGGAACTGCGCAAGGCTGGGGCGGAGGTTACCGAAGGCGTGGGCGGCACCGGCGTGGTGGGCGTGATGAAGAACGGCGAGGGGCCCACCGTACTCATCCGCGCGGACATGGACGGCCTGCCTGTGGAGGAGAAGTCCGGCCTGCCCTATGCCTCGGAGGCGACCCAGAAGAACCTGAAGGGCGAGACTGTCCCCGTCGCTCATGCCTGCGGCCACGACGTGCACATGACCGTGCTCGTGGGCACGGCGCGCCGGCTCGCCGCCCTGAAGGACAAGTGGCGCGGCACGGTCGTGCTCATCGGTCAGCCTGCGGAGGAACGCATCGGCGGCGCGCGCCGCATGCTGGCGGACGGCCTTTACGAGCGCTTTCCGCGCCCGGACTTTGCGCTCGCCATGCACGTCTTCAGCCTGGCGGAAGCGGGCAAGATCATCCTCAAGCCGGGACTGGCCTATTCCAGCTCCGACAGCGTGGACATCCGCGTGCACGGCGTCGGCAGCCACGGCGCCTCGCCCCACAAGGGCAAGGACCCGGTGATGATCGCCGCCCATCTGGTGGTCGCACTGCAAACCCTGGTCGCGCGCGAGATCCCGCCGCTGGAGCCCGGCGTGGTGACGGTGGGCGCCATTCACGGCGGCACCAAGCACAACATCATCGGCGAGGCCGTGGACCTGCAGCTCACCGTGCGCTCCAACAATCAGGAAGTCCGCGACCAGCTCATCGACGGCATCAAGCGCATTTCCGAGGGGGTGGGGCGGACCTTCGGCCTGCCGGAAGACAAGCTGCCGACGGTCAAGGTATCCGAGGAATCCGTGCCGCCCACCTATAACGATCCCGAGCTGACGGCCCGCATTCGGGAGGCATTCATCCGCGATCTGGGCGAGGACAGCCTCATCGACTACAAGCGCGAAGGCATGGGGGCGGAGGATTTCGGCCTGTTCACCACCACCGACCCGCCCGTGCCCGGCGCCTATTTCAATGTGGGCGGCACGCCCAAAAAGGCGCTGGAGGCGGACAAGGCGGGCGGCCCGGCCGTGGCGGCGCACCATTCCCCCTATTTCAAGGTGGCGCCGGAACCCTCGATCACCGCGGGCGTTGAGGCCATGACGGTCGCGGCGCTCGAACTGCTCGAGAAGCCCTGATCCGTTCCGCCGCCCGCGGCGCCGGGCGGCGTGTCGAAGGCGGGGATGGCGCAGGCGCCGTCCCCGTTTCCCCGGAATGGCGGCGGGGCGGGATGAACTTCAACCGTGCCAATGCACCGCCGAAGGTGGTGATTGTGGGGGCGGGTTTCGGCGGGATGTCCGCCGTCCGGCGGCTCAAGCGTGCGCGCGCCGAAATTACCCTTGTGGACCGTCAGAACCACCATCTGTTTCAGCCTCTGCTCTACCAGGTGGCGACGGCCGCCGTGAGCCCGGCGGACATCGCCTGGCCCGTGCGGCGTATCCTCCGCCGGCAGAAGAACGTTACCGTACTGATGGCGGAGGTGCAGGGCATCGACCGCGAGAACCGGATGGTGGATCTGGGCTTCCGCAAGCTCCCTTATGATTACCTCATCCTCGCGCCGGGCTCGCGCCATTCCTATTTCGGCAATGACGAATTCGAGCCCTATGCTCCGGGCCTGAAGGAACTGGATGACGCCACCACCTTGCGGCGGCGCCTTCTGCTGGCCTTCGAGAAGGCGGAGAGCCTGGAGGATTCCGAATACCGGCGGGCCTGCCTGACCTTTGTGATCGTGGGCGCGGGCCCGACGGGCGTGGAGCTGGCGGGCACGATTGCGGAACTCGCGCGCCACGCGCTTTCGGCGGATTTCCGGCAGATCCGGCCGGACCATGCCCGCATCTTGCTGGTAGACGGCGCCGATCGCGTTCTGCCCACCTATGATCCGGAACTGTCCGAATATACGGCCGGCGTGCTGCGCAAGCTCGGGGTCGAGGTGCGGCTGGGGCGGATGGTCACGAACGTGACGGAAGATTCCGCCACGCTCGACAATGACGAGGTCATCCCGACACGAACCATTGTCTGGGCTGCGGGGAATGAAGCCAGCCCGCTGGTCGAGGACACGCGGGTCCAGACGAACAAGGCCGGACAGGCGATGGTCACGCCCCGGCTGACCGTCCCGGACGCGCCGGAAATCTTCATCATCGGCGACGCCGCGTTCGCGAAGGATGAGAAAGACGACCCTCTGCCCGGAATTGCGCCGGTGGCCAAGCAGCAGGGCCGTTACGTGGCGGAAATTATCCGCAGAAGGATCAAGGGAAAGCACAAGGACGGCAAGCCGTTCCATTATAAGGATTACGGCCTGCTGGCCACCATCGGCCGGAACTCGGCCGTCGCCGACTTCGGCCGCTTCAAGCTGAAGGGAAGCCTTGCCTGGTGGTTCTGGGGCCTCGCCCACATCTATTACCTGCTCGGCACGCAGAGCAAATTGCTCATTCTGATCCGCTGGTTCTACTATTACCTGACCTATGACCGAGGGGCGCGGCTGATCACGGGCCTGCGCGGCCGCAAGCGCCCTCTGGTTGCCGCAGAGACCGCCGGCGGTCGGGAAAAGCAGGCCGCTCAATCCGTCCCGGGCGCCGCCCGGTCGAGCACGGCGACCAGTTCCTCGTAAATCCGGCGCGCGGATTCCGGCGAGTCGCCGACACACAGGGCGCCCAGTTTTCCGTGTTCGGACAAGGCGCCGATCATGTGGAACACGGCCCCCTGCTGGCTCGCCGTGTCGAAATGCACATTGCCCTTGACGGCGATGTCGATCAGGTCCTCCGGCGTGATGCCCCGGTAGCAGGGCTTTTCGATATTGTCGGAGGAGTAATAGCAGCAGGTGCGGCCGGTTTTCGTCTGGTAGGTGCCGCTTACGGGGTCGTAGGTTCCGTCGGTCAGGAACTGCAGCATGAGATAGGGATGCGTGGTGCCGCCCTTGCGCAGATTGATCTCGATGCCGTAGTGATGCCAGCTCGATCCGTCGTATACGGACACGAAATCGACGCCGAAGCGGCCCAGCACGCCCTGTTCCTTCATGGCCCGGGCGGCGCGGGCGCCCTGGTCCTGAATGGTCAGGCGGTAGGCGGGGTCGGCGGGAAACTGGCAGCCCAGAAAAATCTGCGAGGAATCGCCGCCCAGCAACTGATCGTGAGTCGAGATGACCTCCACCTTTCCAAGGGGATCGACGCGGAATTGCGCGGAGGGCGAACGTTTCATCTCCCCTTCGACGAATTCCTCCACCACCGCCTCCATCTGGCGGATCTTTTCGAGAAAGACCTCCCAGGTCATGTCCCGCGCCTCGAAGCGCAGTCCCGGCAGCGCCTCAAGAATGCCGGACACGGATGGTTGCCGGTCCTCGCCGTAGTAGAAAACGGCGTTGCCCTCGCCGGAAAAGCCGTCATTGAGCTTGACCACGGCCCGTTTGAGATCGGGGTTGCGGTGTTTGAGTTCATGGAGGGCTTCGGCGACGGCCCTTTCGTCGCCGAGATTTTCGTAGCCCGGCGGCACCATGACGCCCGAGTCGCGCAGCAGGATGCGCGAGCCGCTTTTCGTGCCCAGATGCAAGAGGGCGGGATCGCATCCGAAGATCGGGATTCCAAGTTGTACCGCCAGCGTGCGCTCCAGATCGGACACCGTGAAGCAGGTCATGTGCGCGGAGGACGGATCGGGAATGGCCGCCTTCAGCCGCGCCAGCAGGCGGGGCCTCGCCAGGATCTTGGCCGACAGGGGCGAAAGGCTGCCGTCATAGGTGGAGAGCAGCGTCAGCCGCTCGCGCGCATGCCGGGCCGGCACGCCGGGCAGCAGGTGCAGGTAATAGTCGATGATGACGTCGGAAATGGGGGTGCTTGAGACGAAGACCACCCGGGTGCGGGGCATGCGCAGCAGGAGCAGCATGCACAGCATGCGCTCCTCGTAATGCATGACGCCGGAAATCTTCTCCATCACCTCGCGGTCGAGGCTGAAGCTGGGGATCACGATGACGGTTCTCTCGAGCAACGGATTCGGGAACACATGCTCGTACTGGTCGGCGAAGCTCTCCTGCAGCCGCCTGAACTCGCGTTCTTCTTCCGTCCGGTCCGTCATGCCCGGGACCAACCCGTTTCCCGCCATGCCTTGCGCCTCCGTCACCTTTTGCACGCCATATACAGTAGGGGCTTTTCCGCGCCCGGCCGAAACATTTCCGTCCGGGCCGGCGAATCGGAGGTTAACAATCCCGTTGAACTTTGGATCAGGGCCCCGGATAGAGGATCATGTTGGTGCAGCGGAAAAGCGCCAGCGTTCGGGGCCGCCCGTCCTCGTAAACGCGCACGTCCCAGACCTGGGTGGAGCGGCCCAGATGTTGCGCCGCAGCCTCACCGAAGAGCACGCCCTCCACCAGCGTGCCGAAGAAATTGGTCTTCAGTTCGATGGTCGTGAAGCCCTGCGCTCCCTCGGGCAAATGGGCGATGGTCGCCGCCCCGCACAGCGTGTCGGCGAAGGCCACGACGGAACCGCCATGCAGAAAGCCGTTGGGCGCCAGATGGTGCCGTTCCAGCTTCATGCGTCCGGTGACCCGGCCCTGTTCGACGTTCAGAACGTCGACGCCCAGATAACCGGGCAGAAAACCCCGCGCCCGTTCGTTGAATTCATCGGCGCTGATGCGTGGCCCTTCGGGCGCGGCCATGGAACTCCCTCCCGGCTATTACCGGGAGAGAGGTAAAACCTCGAGGCGGCCCTGCCAATCCGCCGGTCGTCACAGGGCGTTCACATCGCGGGCTCAGGCAGCCTCGAAACACCGGTGCGCGAAACGCTCGAGTTCCGTATTGAACCGGTCCGGTTCTTCAAGTTTGGGTGCGTGGCCTGTGCCCGCATATTCTGACATTTCTCCCTCGGGCACATGGTCCCGGATCGTCATCGCCATCGCGGGCAGGATGACCGTGTCATCGCTGCCATAGGTAATCAGTACGGGCTTGTTCAGATTCGCAAGTTCGGGCGTGAAGTCCTCCTCGCGCGCGACCAGATTGGCGCGAACTTGCGGATGGACCAGCATGTTCCACCCGACCGCATGCTCCATGTCCCCCTGTGGAAGGGGCTTCACGAAGCAGGTGTGAAGGAAGTCCCGAATGGTTTTCAGGGCCACTTCCTGGTCGTCCGAACAGGCTCCGGGCACATGCTCCAGGAATCCGGGACCGACGTAATTCCCGGACCATCCTTCGCCGACGCCGATTGCCGCGTTGACGAAGTTCACCCCGGCGATGGCGCCGTCTCCGTATCTGCGGAGATAATCGCCCACGATCAGACCGCCATAGGACCAGCAAACGAGCAGGGGATTCCTGAGATCGAGGTGTTCGATGACATTCCTGACATCATCCGCCCACAGAGCACCATCCGAATAGAACTCCGGCTCCAGCGGCGCTTCGGACTGGCCGTGCCCTCTGATGTCCATGGCGACGAGACGGAATGTGCCGGGTAAGGAACTCTCGATCTGCCGGAACCAGCACAGGTGATGCTGTGACCAGCCGTGGATCAGCAGAATGGGCGGCGCGTTCGTATCTCCCCATTCGCGGACGTGAAGTTTCAGGCCGCCCCCTCCTTCGACCGTATGTATGCGCATCTCTGCCTCGGGTCGTTTGAATTCCAGATAGCACAGCCCTTACATGATTTTTGCGGGGGCATTCAATTGCCGTCCGAAACGCCGGAGCGAGATGGCAGATATACCAGCAGAAACAAGCCCGCGCGTGGCCAGTGCGGCGAGCGTCCTAACGTTTTTCGACAAACACCAGCTTCACCCGCATGCGTTCGCTGCGTACCGGTTCTCCGTTCACGACCTTTGGGCGATAGCGCCAGCGCACGATTTCGCTTTTTGCCGCTTCGGCAAAGCAGGCCGAGGTTGCGCTGATCACCTCGACATCGCCGACGCGCCCGTCGGTCTCCACCGCGAAACAGCCCGCCGGTGGCCAGGGCGGCCAGCGGCACGGCCACCAGCAGACGTTT
>JBKHIN010000311.1:0-4059 GCA_046538635.1 Alphaproteobacteria bacterium | reverse complement strand
GCTGCCGAGGAGGAAATCGCCGAGGCCGTGGACGCCTGCGGCGGCGAGGCGGTGCTGACCGATCCGGAACTGCCTTCGGGCACCGACCGGGTGCGCGCGGCCGCCGCCCTGGCCGATCCGGAAGGGACATGCGATGTGGTCGTGAACCTCCAGGGCGACCAGCCGGCGATCCGGCCCGGCGTGCTGCGCGCCGCGGTCGATCCGCTGGCGGAGGGCATGGATATCGGCACCGTCGCGGCGCCCGTCACCGATCCGTCTGAACGCGACGATCCCAATGTGGTGAAGGCGGTCATCAGCCTGAACGGGGAGGCGGCCCCCGGCCAATGGGGCCGGGCGCTGTGGTTCAGCCGCGCCGCCGCGCCCTGGGGCGAGGGGCCCTTCTTTCACCATATCGGCGTTTACGCCTTCCGCCGCGCGGCTCTCGAACGGTTCGTGTCGCTGCCGCCCTCGCCGCTGGAACGGCGCGAGAAGCTGGAACAGTTGCGCGCGCTGGAGGCGGGCATGACCATCGGCGCGGCGCTGGTGGACACGATCCCGCTCTGTGTCGACACGCCCGCAGACCTTGAACAGGTCCGCACACTGATGAAGGCCGCCTCATGAGCCGCGCCGGCAATGTCATCGTGTTCCAGGGGGAGCCGGGGGCCTATTCCCATCTGGCCGCCCGCGAGCACTTTCCCGAAATGGTCGCGGAAGCCTGCGCGACCTTCGAGGACGCCTTCCAGGCCATCGCCGAGGGCCGTGCGCGGCTGGGCATGATTCCCATCGAGAATTCGCTGGCGGGCCGCGTGGCCGACATCCACCACCTGCTGCCCGAATCGGGCCTGTTTATCGTCGGCGAGCGCTTCGCGCCGGTGAACCATCAGCTCATGGCGCCGAAGGGCGCGACGCTGGACACGGTGAAACAGGTGCACAGCCACGTCATGGCGCTGGGCCAGTGCCGCAAGACCCTGCGCACCCTGGGCCTCAAATCCGTGGTGGCGGCGGACACGGCGGGCTCCGCGCGGCTGGTGGCGGGCACGAACGACGTCAATCAGGCGGCCATCGCCTCCAGGCTGGCGGCCGAGATCTACGGCCTCGACATCGTGAAGGCCGATATCGAGGACGCGGTGCACAATGTCACCCGCTTCCTGGTCATGGCGCGCGAACCGGCCGCCATTCCGCTGGGCTCGGGGCCCGTGATGACCAGTTTCATTTTCCGGGTGCGGAACGTCCCCGCCGCCCTCTACAAGGCGATGGGCGGCTTCGCCACCAACGGCGTCAACATGACCAAGCTGGAAAGCTACCAGCTCGACGGCAGTTTCCGGGCGACGCAATTCTACGCCGATATCGAGGGGCACCCGCAGGACCGCTTCGTGGCCAACGCCCTGGACGAATTGCAGTTCTTCACCTCCCATCTCAAAATCCTGGGCACCTATCCGGCCGATCCCTACCGCAGGGACGGGCTGGTGGAATGAGGACGCCATGACCGCATCCGTCGATCCGGCAGCCCTGGCCGTCCGCCTCATCCAATGCCCGAGCGTGACGCCCGCGGACGCAGGCGCGCTCGGCGTGCTGCAGGCGGTGCTGGAGGAACTGGGTTTCCGCTGCGAACGCCTGCCCTTCGGCGAGGGCGGGGAACGGGTGGACAATCTCTGGGCCCGGCTGGGCACGGGCGCGCCCCATTTCTGTTTCGCGGGCCATACGGACGTGGTGCCGCCGGGTGACGAGGCCCAGTGGGCCGCGCCGCCCTTCGAGGGCCGCATCGCGGAGGGCGTGCTGCACGGGCGCGGCGCGGTGGACATGAAAGGCGCCGTCGCCGCCTTCGCCGCCGCCGTCTCACGCTATCTGCGCGGGCACGGCGCGCCCCAAGGCACGATCAGCCTGCTGATCACGGGTGACGAGGAGGGCGCCTCGATCAACGGCACGGTGCGGGTGCTGGAGGTGCTGCGCGAACGCGGCGAGACGCCGGACCATTGCCTGGTGGGCGAGCCCACCAACCCCGAAAGCATGGGCACCACGGTCAAGATCGGCCGGCGGGGCAGCCTGGGCGGCTGGCTCATCGTGCGCGGAAAACAGGGCCATGTGGCGTACCCTGAGCGCGCCGACAATCCCATCCCGCGCCTCGCCGCCCTCATCGCCCGGCTGAGCGATCATGTGCTGGATGAGGGCACGGAGCATTTCCAGCCCTCCAATCTGGAATTTTCCACCGTGGATGTGGGCAATCCCGCCGCCAATGTCATCCCGGGGGAGGCGCATGCCATCTTCAATATCCGTTTCAACACGGAGCATACTGCCGCCTCGCTGGAAGAATGGCTGCGGGCGCAATGCACGGAGTTTCTGGGTCCCGAAAGCGGCTGGACGCTGCTCACGGCGTGCAGCGGCGAGGCCTTCCTGACCGAGCCCGGCGATTTCACCCGGCTGGTGGCGGATGCCGTCTCTGACGTGACCGGCCAGACGCCGGAACTCTCCACCACGGGCGGCACCTCGGATGCGCGCTTCATCCGCGCCGTCTGTCCGGTGGCGGAATTCGGGCTCGTGAACCGCACCATGCACCGTACGGACGAACAGACGCCGCTCACCGACCTGGAAACCCTCACAAGGGTCTATGAGGCCGTTCTCACGAGGTATTTTTCGCGCTGATGTCAGGGCAGGGACATATCGGCCGCTCGCTCTCCGGCGCTCTCGCCCTTGCGCGTTTCGACCGCAGGGGGCTGGAATATTTCGACTTTTCCTATGACGGTTTCTGGCGCTCATTCAACGCGATCCCGGCAGCCCTTCCTCTCATTGCCATCTGGACTTTCGTTACGGTGCAGCAGGCGGCGCAGTCCGCCGAACCTGCCGGGGGCGAAACGGCACAAATGCTCCTGCCGCAGAATGTCCCGGCCTTCATCGTGGTTCAGGTGCTCAGCTTTGCGGCCGCATGGCTGTTCTTTCCCGTCGCGATGATCTGGGTGGCCCGCCTGCTGCGTATGGGCGACCGCTACGTGCCGCTGATCGTGGCCAACAACTGGGGCGGACTGGCGGCGACCTATGCCATATTCACGCCCCTGCTGCTCTATGCCGTGGCGCTGTCGAACCTGTTGAGCGCGGAACTGTTCGTCACTTTCGAGTTCATGATCCTGCTCTTCGTTCTCGCTTACCGCTGGTTCGTAATCCATGCCGCCGCCCGTGTGCCGGCGGTGACGGCCGGCGGCCTTCTGCTGTTCGACCTTTTCGGCGCGATGATGGTGCTCATGCTGTTCAGCCAGCTTTACTTTCTGTTCGATCCGGGCACGCCGGTTTCTCCCGGAAACACGTAGGCCTTGTTCCGCACGCGGACATCGGGCGGCCGCTTGGTGCGTTCGAACAGGTCATATCCGGTTTTCAGATTGCGCCAGAAGCCGATCCAGCGCGAGCGCGAGGCCCGCGCCATGTTGGCGTCCGTCATGCGGAAGGGGAAAATATGGACGGGCACGGCGGGCTGGCCGTTCTCCAGCGCCGCCTCGACGAGCGTATAGATTTCCTCGATACCCCGGTCCGTCATGGCGTAACAGCCGATGGAGACGCAATTGCCGTGCACCATCAGCCAGTTTCCGGTGCGGCCGTGCGCGCGGTCATATTCGTTGGGATAGCCCAGATTGAAAGACAGGTGAAAACGGCTCGCGGGGTTCAGCGCGCGGGCAACCACCCGGTAAAACCCCTCCGGCGCCTGGCGGTCGCCCTGCTTGAGCTTGGGGCCCAGATGGCCCGACCAGGCGCAGATGGGGTAGGTCTTCACCAGCCCGTAGCCGCTTTCTCCCTTCAGCCACAGTTCCAGTTCGCTCTCCCGCTTGAAGATGCGGATGAAGACGGGCGCGCCCGCCTTTGCATCTGCCTGGGCGAGGAGGGGCTGCATCTTCTCCAGCACCGCCGCCCGGTCCCAGGGTGCGGCCTGCGGCGCCGGGCCGCCGAAGGTGCCCGCCGCCACGGCGAGCGCGAGGATCGCTGTGACGATTTTCATCCGCATGGTCCGCTGCCTTCACTGCGCCGGTTTCAGTTGTAACGGTTTCTGGCCATTTTTCCGAACTGCCGCTATGTCTCATTCTGAAACCGGCATATTTG
>JBKHIN010000310.1:0-4086 GCA_046538635.1 Alphaproteobacteria bacterium | reverse complement strand
GCAGGATACGGAGCAAGGAGCAAGGACCATGCAGACCGAAACATACGAAGGCTGGGCCAACCGCGAAACATGGGCGGCAGCGCTGCAACTGGACAATTACCAAGCCCTGCAGCGCAAGGCACTGCATAAGGCCCGCGAGGCAATGGCGAAACGCGCCAAGCCCGAGGACCAGGGCGGCCCGTTTATTAATCCCGAGCACCCGCAAGACGAAATCGAACGCCAGCGCACCGAATGGACACGCAAGACCGCAGGCGACGCGCTGCAGCGGTTCATTGAGGGTATGGCGGAAGACACCTTTGACGCAGCCTGCAGCGCCATATCCGTTCAGCGCAGGGAGTATGCCGAGGTGATTCAGGCAATCGGCAGCCTGTGGCGCGTGGACTGGCGGGAGCTTGCCGACCACTTCATTGCGAAGGCCGCGGAGATCGACAACGAATAATCCGCACACCATCCCAGGCCCGCCATGCGCGGGCCCCTTTCACGATAGGAGCAAGGGCGATGGACACCCGCACGGAACTGGAATTGATGCGAATCGGGCATTACGTCGAACACCGCCGCCTGCCCGGTGGCCGGTATCGCGTCTATCGGCTCGCGCCGACGTATGGCGTGAAGCCCATTCCACAAATCACAATCGGCCGCATGACTCCGGAAGAGGCCCGCGCGCTTGTGGCACGGCATCACGCTGCCGTGCGCAGGCTTCAGGCCGATTTCTGGCGGAAACTGGAACAATGACCCGCGCCGCGGCCGGCCTTTTCACGGTTGCGGCGGTATGCGCCGCCGCCGCCGTGATCCTGGCCGCAATCTGAAAATCAGCAGCAGGAGCAAGGAGCAATGAGCACGCCGGATGCGAAGCGCGTTGCAATGGAACTGTGGAACGACATCACAGACCGCGCGCCAGTAAGTGCAGAAATCGGCTGGCACAGATTCGTTGAGCTTGTAACCGCTCAGATTGAGATCGAGCGAAACAGGCCGCGCGGACCCGACGAACCCTGACAGCCCCGCTTAGGGCCCGGTACATGCCGGGCCCCTTGCCGGGTTGCCATGCCGGCGCCCGAATACGAGGAGCAAGGAGCGATGACCGAACCAGCGAAGAAATGGGAAGCCTACCGGCCCAGGCGCGGCGATGTGATCCACCTGCGCGGCGAGCGCTACGGGATCGTTGAGCGCGTGGACGGCGCAATCTGCTATGTAGCCCCGGACAATGGGCCGGAGGCGGATTGCTTCATCTGGGCATTCCGCGAAGGCTTGAACGCCATTCACACCTGGCCGGCCCACGACGTCCGGCAGGCCGCGGCATGAAGGCGCCCGAGCAAATCCCCTGGCGCGAAGCGCTGCGCAGCGATGAGCGCATCCATGACACCGGCGGAGTCATCCTGTGCGGCCGCGCCGTGGTCACCTGGGAGCCATGCGAGCAGCAGAAGGCCGTTGCGGCCCTGCAGGCGCGCGAGAAAGAGCAGAAGGAGCAGGAGCGATGAAACCCACGCCAGCACAACGGAAAGCCCTGCGCATGATTGCCGAAGGTCGCGGGCAGTTCCATCGGTTCACAGGCGACAATCTGGAGCGCCTTGGGCTTGCCGTGCCGCTGCCCTCGATCTTCCATCACATCGTGGGGTGCAATGCGCGTTTTGCTGCGGATTGGCGATTGACCGAGGCAGGCGAAGCGGCCTTGCGATAAGGCATCCCGCCACCACTCAGCAGCGGGCCCCATTGCGGGCCCGTTTTCTTTCCGGTAGGGGAGGGCAAAACGAATAGGGCCCAGCAGGATAACCCGCCGGGCCCAGGAGCAAGAAGCGATGAACGGGACGGGCCCGATCAGCACTCCACGCCGGGGAACATAGCCGCCGCCCCGGGCCCGCGCAAGCCTGAATCCCCACATCCCCCACATCTTGCGGGATTTTCAATCCTTCCGCCCTTTCCGGGGTAACCGTGGATGAGATATAATCCGCCTGCCGGGCACGCCACACGATAGCCGCCGAATCCCGATATGCTCTATTTGCTTCGAGGTTGCCCGGAGACGCGCGAATCGATCCGGACGGCTACAGACCCCGAGAAGATACAAACGCTCACCAGCGGCCCGGATTTCAAGCCTCACGGCCTTTCCGCAGTACCCTATGGCACATACTTCGAGCCGGGCACGACCTGCGGCGGAAACATCTTGCGCTTCCGCTCCTCAAAGCGCCGCTTCCATTCGGCCTCCTCGGGCGATAGCTCCCGCGCAGGGATGGGCGGCGCTTCCTGCCGCGTCCGGTCTTCGCCTTCCACCCCGGCGCCCGCCGCTATCGCCAGATTGCGCAGCCATACCCGCATGTGCGGCGAGAGGTTCGGGTGTTCATCGAGGATCTGATCTACCCGCGCCAGCGGCACGCCCTTCATGTTCCGTGCCGGGCCGTCCAGCTCGGCCGGCCGTTGCTCCGGAGGGCGGCGGTCGCGCTGCACGATTTCGGAGCAGCGTGTATAAAACAATCCAGGCGGCGGCCATTGCGTGCGGTTCCAGGTGCGCAGCACGTCATCATACGCCTCGATCAGCACGGCCTTGGAAAAGCGCCGGAGCTGCCGGATATAGTCAGTGCTCTTGGCTTCCATCTCCTTTTTGCTCAATTCCGGCCCGAACGTCTGCCTCAGCCGAAAACAGATCACTGTCATCACCAGCGATGCCTGCTCTTCTGGCGAGGTCGTGTGCGTCGAATACGTGTTCCTGCCGCCCGAAGTCATAATAGCCTTCCATCAGTTTCGTGAATGAGGATTCCCGAAGGAGAAAATCGATCCCTGCCCGCCACCCGCGCTTGTTATCGCCGCGGAAGAACGGATCCCCCCGGATCCTTTCCAGAGCCTTTTCCCAGCCCGGCAGGCCGCCAGCGTCGATCAGGCGATTGCGCAGCTTGGTCCGGCGCGTTTCGGTGAGCTTGGCGCAGCGGGGAAGCCCGATGTCATCGGCGAGCGCGTTCCATAGGTCCACCGCCTGCTGAATTTCAAAGCGTGCGGCGCCATTCGGCTTTGCAACCTTCGAGACGCGTTTTGACACATCCGTACGCAGTACGGATGATTCCTTACTTGGTGAAGGTGAAGGTGAAGGGGACTTTGTCGAAGACACTGTATCAGTGTCTGTCACAGAGCCTTTGACAGAAGCGCGTTTCGCGGCCAGAGCCGCCCGCGCCTTTTCTGTCTTAACCCGTTGCGCTTCCTTGTTTTTTTGAGCCTTGGCAAGCTCTTCATCGACGCGCTTGTGCCGCCACTTGCCGTGAGAAATACGAAAAAACGGCTCTAAAAACGGCCGAATTTCCGTCTGAAAGTGCTCTAAAGAGTCGGCCTTCGCAATGCGCCACAGAACACTGTCACAGTCATTGAGACAGTCGCCCGTAACCCAATAGTGCATGATGAGATGGAGGTACGCCCCCGACTGAGCCGCGCTCAAATGCTGCGTATCGCGGAGATAATCGCCAACATAGAGCGGCATCCATGTGTCCGGCTTACCGCCCATGTTTGGATCCCCGCTGAGCAGCCAATTCCGTATCAAGACGGCAATGGCGGATCACATCACCCTGAATCCAAAATTGAGCCAGTACCTTTCCACGAATTTTACGCCATTTGTAGCGCGACACGCGACATATCGTGCGCAGACGTTCATCATCATAGGGAAGTGGGCCGCCTCGTGCCCAATAGGCCATTAACAGCAGCAGATACGCACCATGCTCGACAGTATCAAAGTGCATTGTCGAGCCGATATAGTCTCCAATGCTGATCTTCAGCGTCTTGCGTTCGCGCTCGGAGGATGGCATAAGATCACCGTTTCTGTATCGCGCAGACACGGTAATCGGAGGGCGGCAGCTTCGCAAGGGGTTGCTGCCCTTTGATTATTCGCCGTCCGATGGTCCCCGCTCAGGCGACAGTCTGTACCCCAGCGCTTCCATGCACGCCCGGTAATCGGCCAGGCATTCCGGATCCCGCTCCATCCGCTGCCGGGCCATCCTCGCCCCGTACATGACCGTGCTGTGATCGCGGTTGCCGCACCACATGGCGATTTGCGGAAGGCTCTTGCCGCTCAATTCCCGGGCCAGCAGGAAGAACATCTGCCGCGGCCAGGCGATG
>JBKHIN010000071.1:0-10244 GCA_046538635.1 Alphaproteobacteria bacterium | reverse complement strand
CCCCTCACCCGCCCGGCTTCGCGGCTATGCCGCTCCGCCGGACGACCTCTCCCGCCGGGAGAGGTGGGATTTGGGCGTTTTTGCCACTTTTGTCATCGCAAGATTGCCGTTCTGATCAGAGCACGCTCCCGCCCGCCTCTGGCCCTGCGGCGCGCAATACCGTTAAGATGACGCAGGCGTCATTTCGGCGGGCGGCGGCCTGCCCGCAGGACGCCCGCCCGTGGACGGACCGGCAAGTGCGAGGGAGCGCCATGAAGTTCGGCATCTTCTATGAACACCAGCTTCCCCGCCCCTGGGCGGAGGGGGACGAGCAGCGCCTGTTCAACGAGGCGCTGGAGCAGGTGGAACTCGCCGACCGGCTGGGCATCGACTACGCCTGGGAGGTGGAGCATCATTTTCTGGAGGAATATTCCCATTCCTCCGCGCCGGAAGTGTTCCTTGCCGCCTGTTCCCAGCGCACGAAGACCATCCGGCTGGGACACGGCATCGTGCTCATGCCGCCGCCCTATAATCACCCGGCCCGGGTGGCGGAACGCATCGCCACGCTCGACCTGGTCTCGGGCGGGCGCGTGGACTGGGGCACGGGCGAGTCCTCTTCCGCGCTGGAACTGGAAGGCTTCGGCGTGCCCGTCGCCGACAAGCGGGCCATGTGGCGGGAGGCCGTGGAGCAATGCGCGGACATGATGGTCATGGACCCCTATCCGGGCTTCGAGGGCCAGCATTTCTCCATGCCCTGCCGGAACGTGGTGCCCAAGCCGGTGCAGAAGCCCCACCCGCCCCTGTGGATCGCCTGCTCCAACCGCGAGACCATCAAGCTGGCGGCGCGGCTGGGCATCGGCGCGCTCACCTTCGCGTTCGTCGATCCGGCCGAGGCGCGGCAGTGGGTTGAGGACTACTACCGCATCTTCAGGGAAGAGTGCGTGCCCATCGGCCATGCGGTGAACCCGAACATCTGCATGGTGAGCGGATTTTCCGTGCACGAAGATGAGGACGCGGCCCGGGCGCGCGGCCTCGACGGGTTCCGCTTCTTCGGCTACGCGCTGGGACACCACTACATTTTCGGCACCCACGTCCCCGGCCGCACGGACATCTGGCAGAATTTCGAGGCGGCGCGCGAGGGCATGAAGGACGACCCGGCGCGGGGCATCGGCACGCCGGAGCAGTTGCGCGAGCATTTGCGCGGTTTCGCCCAAGCGGGCGTCGACCAGGTGGCCTTCATCCAGCAGGGCGGGCGCAACCGGCATGAGCATATCTGCGAGGCGCTGGAATTGTTCGCCTCCGACGTAATGCCGGAGTTCAAGGAGCGGGAGGCCGAACGGGAGGCGCGCAAGGCTGCAGAGCTGGCCCCCTTCATCGAGCAGGCCATGGCGCGCAAGCAAAAGCGCCCCGCCCTTGCGGACAAGGAAATTCCCGAGGTGGTCGCGCTGGGCCGGCGCATCGCGGAAGAACCCCGCACGCCGGAACAGGAGGCCTCCGCCCGCAAATTTGCCGAGGCCGGCGGGGTGCCGCTGGAGGACCCCGGGAAGGGCCAAAAGCAGTGATCAGGGATCAGTAATCAGGGATCAGAAGGCGCCCGTTGCGAATTTTCCTGCGCTGCCGGACGCCGGAACATGCGGCGGACACTCCCTTCCGCACGTTCTGATCCCTGATCCCTGACCTTCTGACCACTGACTACGCCGCCGTGGTCTCTTCCTTCTTCTTCTTTTCTTCCTCCGACTCCGGACCTTCCTCGCCCTCGGCGGAGGGCAGGCCCGGGGCGGTTTCGCGGGACTTGAGCAGTTCGCGATCCCGGTCCGCGGCGATGCGCTTGAAGCGGTTGAGCGAACCGCCCGTGCCCGCCGGGATGAGGCGGCCGACGATGACGTTCTCCTTCAGGCCCTCGAGCATGTCCACCTTGCCGTTGACGGCGGCCTCGGTGAGCACGCGCGTGGTTTCCTGGAAGGACGCCGCAGAGATGAAGGAACGGGTCTGCAACGATGCCTTGGTGATGCCCAGCAGCACGGGCGAGCCCTTGGCCTCGGCCCTGTCCTCCTGGCGCAGCCGGTCGTTGGTCTCCTCGAACTCGATCCGGTCCACCTGCTCGCCCGCCAGCCAGGTGGACTCGCCCGGTTCCTCGATCTCCACCTTCTGCAGCATCTGGCGCACGATCACCTCGATATGCTTGTCGTTGATCTTCACGCCCTGCAGCCGGTAGACGTCCTGGATCTCGGCCACCAGATAGCCCGCAAGCTGCTCCACGCCGTTGATGCGCAGAATGTCGTGCGGAGCGGGATTGCCGTCGAGCAGGAATTCGCCCCGCTCGATGAAGTCGCCTTCCTGCACCGCGATGTGCTTGCCCTTGGGCACCAGATATTCCACCGGTTCCAGGCTTTCGTCCGTAGGCCGAATGACGATCCGCCGCTTGTTCTTGTAGTCGCGGCCGAATTCGACGCGGCCGGAGACCTCGGCGATGATGGCGTGGTCCTTCGGACGGCGCGCCTCGAACAGCTCGGCCACCCGCGGCAGACCGCCGGTGATGTCCCGCGTCTTGGCGCCTTCCGTCGGGATCCGGGCCAGCACGTCGCCCGCCTGCACCTTCGCATTGTCGTCGACGGACAGAATGGCGTCCACGGACAGAAGATAACGGGCGTCCGTGCCATTGGGCAGTTTCAGGACCTCGCCCTTCTGATCCACCAGCGCGATGGCCGGACGCAGTTCGCTGCCCTTGGGCGCCGCCCGCCAGTCGATGACCATCTTCTGCGAGATGCCCGTCGCCTCGTCGGCCACTTCGCGGATGGACACGCCGTCCACCAGGTCCTCGTACTTCACCGTCCCCTCGATCTCGGTGAGGATGGGCACGGTGTACGGATCCCACTCGGCCAGGCGCTGGCCGCGCTTGACCTGTTCGCCGTCATCCACCATCAGGCGGGTGCCGTAGCTGACCTTGTGCGAGGCACGCTCGCGGCCGTCAGGCCCCAGAATCTGGATCTGGCAGTTCCGCGCCATGACGATATTGGCGCCGAGGCTGTTGGCGACCACGTTCCGGTTGACGATCTTCACCTCGCCTTCCTGGCTCGATTCCACGAAGGACTGGTCGGCCACCTGCGCCGTGCCGCCGATGTGGAAGGTGCGCATGGTGAGCTGGGTGCCCGGCTCGCCGATGGACTGCGCGGCGATGACGCCCACCGCCTCGCCCACATTCACATGGGTGCCGCGGGCCAGGTCGCGCCCGTAGCAGGTGGCGCAGATGCCCCAGCGCTGTTCGCAGGTCAGCGGCGAACGGATGAACACCGACTGCACGCCGGCCTCGTCGATCTCCTCCGCGGCCACTTCCGAGATCTGCTCGCCGCGCCCGACGAGAACCTCGTTCGACTGCGGATGGATCACGTCCTCCTGCGCCGTGCGGCCCAGAATGCGCTCGGCCAGCGTTTCCACCAGCTCGCCGCCGTCGACCACCGCGGTGACGTGAATGCCCTCCTCCGTGCCGCAGTCCTCCACGGTCACGATGCAGTCCTGCGCCACGTCCACCAGGCGGCGGGTGAGATAGCCCGAGTTCGCCGTCTTGAGCGCCGTGTCGGCCAGGCCCTTGCGGGCGCCGTGGGTCGAGTTGAAGTACTCGAGCACGGTCAGGCCTTCCTTGAAGTTCGAGATGATCGGCGTCTCGATGATCTCGCCCGACGGCTTGGCCATGAGGCCGCGCATGCCGGCGAGCTGTTTCATCTGGGCGGGTGAACCCCGGGCGCCCGAATGGGACATCATGTAGATGGAGTTCACCTCCTCCGCATCTTCATCGCCCTTCTTCACCGACGAGATTTCCTTCATCATCTCGTCCGCGACCTGATCGGTGCACTTCGCCCAGGCGTCGATGACCTTGTTGTACTTCTCGCCCTGGGTGATGAGGCCGTCGATATATTGCTGTTCGTACTCCTTCACGAGGTCGGAGGTTATCTGAACCAGTTCCTCCTTGCGCTTGGGGATGACCATGTCATCCTTGCCGAAGGAGATGCCGGCGCGGCAGGCCTCGCGGAAACCGAGTTCCATGATCCGGTCACAGAAGATGACCGTCTCCTTCTGACCGCAATGCCGGTAGACGACATCGATCATGTTGGAGATTTCCTTCTTGGTCATCAGCTTCTCGACCAGGTCGTAGGGCACCCGCGGGTTGCGCGGGAGAAGCTGGCCGATCTTGTAGCGCCCGGGAGTGGTGTGCAGACGGACGGTTTTCGGATTGCCGTCCTCGTCGAGGACTTCGTGGCGGATGAAGACCTTGGAGTGCAGCGTCACCGCCCCCATGGCCAGCGCCTGCTCGATTTCGCCCGTGGTGGCGAAGGCCATGCCCTCGCCCGGCTCGCCTTCCTTCTCGACCGAGAGATAATAGAGGCCGAGCACGATGTCCTGCGAGGGCACGATGATCGGCTTGCCGTTGGCGGGCGAGAGGATGTTGTTGGTGGACATCATCAGCACCCGGGCCTCGAGCTGGGCCTCGAGGCTCAACGGCACATGCACGGCCATCTGGTCGCCGTCGAAGTCGGCGTTGAAGGCGGCGCAGACCAGCGGGTGAAGCTGGATCGCCTTGCCCTCGATCAGCACCGGCTCGAACGCCTGAATGCCCAGACGGTGCAGCGTGGGCGCGCGGTTGAGCAGGACCGGGTGCTCGCGGATCACCTCGTCGAGCACGTCCCAGACTTCCGGGCGCTCCTTCTCCACCAGTTTCTTCGCCTGCTTGACCGTGGCGGCAAGGCCCTTGGCGTCGAGGCGCGAATAGATGAAGGGCTTGAACAGCTCCAGCGCCATCTTCTTGGGCAGGCCGCACTGGTGCAGCTTGAGTTCCGGGCCTACCACGATCACCGAGCGGCCGGAATAATCCACGCGCTTGCCCAGCAGGTTCTGGCGGAAACGGCCCTGCTTGCCCTTGAGCATGTCGGCGAGCGACTTCAGCGGCCGCTTGTTGGCGCCCGTGATGACGCGCCCGCGCCGCCCGTTGTCGAACAGCGCGTCCACGGCCTCCTGCAGCATCCGCTTTTCGTTGCGGATGATGATGTCGGGCGCGCGCAGTTCGATCAGCCGCTTGAGGCGGTTGTTCCGGTTGATGACCCGGCGGTAGAGGTCGTTCAGGTCGGAGGTGGCGAAGCGGCCGCCGTCGAGCGGCACCAGCGGGCGCAGTTCGGGCGGGATCACCGGCACCACGGTGAGGATCATCCATTCCGGACGGTTTCCGGACTGAATGAAGGCTTCCACCACCTTGAGCCGCTTGACCAGCTTCTTGGGCTTCAGCTCGGACGTGGTCTCCGCGATCTCCTGGCGGATCTTCGCCGCCTCTTCCTCCAGGTCCATGGTCTGGAGCATTTCGCGGATGGCCTCCGCGCCGATGCCGGCGGTGAAGCTGTCCTCGCCATACTCGTCCTGGGCGCGGATATATTCCTCTTCCGACAGAAGCTGCTTTTCCTTCAGCGGCGTCAGTCCCGGCTCGACGACCACGAACTGCTCGAAATAGAGGATGCGTTCGAGGTCCTTGAGCGTCATGTCCAGGATCAGGCCGATGCGCGAGGGCAGCGACTTCAGAAACCAGATATGGGCAACGGGCGAGGCCAGTTCGATATGGCCCATGCGGTCGCGGCGCACCTTGGAGAGCGTCACTTCCACGCCGCATTTCTCGCACACGATGCCCTTGTACTTCATGCGCTTGTACTTGCCGCACAGGCATTCATAGTCCTTGATGGGACCGAAAATGCGTGCACAGAACAGTCCGTCCCGCTCCGGCTTGAACGTCCGGTAGTTGATCGTCTCCGGCTTCTTGATCTCGCCATAGGACCAGGACAGGATCCGTTCCGGGCTGACGAGAGAAATCTGTATGCGGTCGAAGGCGGGGGCGGCCGCCATCGGGTTGAACAGATTCATGACTTCCTGATTCATCCGGATCCTCCTGAATGGGCGCCCCCGGTCCGGGGCCGGAGCGCCTTGCGTTTCGAAAACGCACCGTGTGCGTTATTCCGCCGCCTGCTCCCGCCGCCGGGCGGTCCGGCGGCGGGGCAAATGCGGGTCATTCCGAGTTCAGAAGCTCGACGTTCAGACCGAGCGAGCGCATTTCCTTGATCAGCACGTTGAAGCTTTCGGGGATGCCGGCCTCGAAGGTATCGTCGCCGCGCACGATGGCCTCGTAGACCTTGGTCCGTCCGGCCACGTCGTCCGACTTCACGGTCAGCATTTCCTGCAGCGTGTAGGCGGCGCCGTAGGCTTCCAGCGCCCACACCTCCATCTCGCCGAAGCGCTGGCCGCCGAACTGCGCCTTGCCGCCCAGCGGCTGCTGGGTGACGAGCGAGTACGGGCCGATGGAACGGGCGTGGATCTTGTCGTCCACCAGGTGATGCAGCTTGAGCATATAGATGTAACCGACCGTCACGGGGCGGAGGAACGCCTCGCCCGTGCGCCCGTCGAACAGGGTCATCTGCCCGGTTTCATTGAGGCCCGCCCGGTTGAGCAGCTCGATGATGTCGCGCTCATGGGCGCCATCGAACACGGGCGTGGCCACCGGCACGCCTCTCGACAGGTTGCCGGCCAGTTCCTTCAGGCCGTCGTCGTTCAGTTCCGACAGGCCGGAGCCTTTGCCGTAGAATTCCTCAAGCTCCTTCTTGAGGCCGCCGTCCTTGCCGTTGCGCTCCCACTCGTCGAGCGCCTGGCCGATCTGCCGGCCGAGCCCCGCGCAGGCCCAGCCCAGATGGGTTTCGAGGATCTGTCCGACATTCATCCGGCTGGGCACGCCCAGCGGGTTGAGCACGATGTCGACCGAGGTGCCGTCCTCCAGATAGGGCATGTCCTCGATGGGCATGATGCGCGAGATGACGCCCTTGTTGCCGTGCCGGCCGGCCATCTTGTCCCCGGGCTGAAGCTTGCGCTTCACCGCCACGAAGACCTTGACCATCTTCATGACGCCCGGCGGCAGTTCGTCGCCCCGCTGCAGCTTCTCGACCTTGTCCTGGAAGCGGTCCTCGAGGCGCTTCTTGTTCTCGTCATACTGACGTTTCAACGCCTCGATCTCGCTCATGGCGGCATCGTCGGTGACGCCGATCTGCCACCACTGGCCCTTGCTCAGCTCACCGAGCATTTCCTCGGTCACCTGCGATTTGGCCTTGACGCCCTTGGGCCCGTGGGAAATCGTCTTGCCCGCCAGCAGGTCGCGCAAACGCGAAAAGATGTTCCGGTCCAGGATGGCCAGTTCGTCGTCGCGGTCCTTGGCGAGGCGCTCGATCTCCTCCCGCTCGATGGCGAGGGCGCGCTCGTCCTTGTCCACGCCGTGCCGGTTGAACACGCGCACTTCCACCACGGTGCCGTTGACCCCCGGCGGCAGCTTCAGCGAGGTGTCGCGCACGTCCGAGGCCTTTTCGCCGAAGATCGCGCGCAGCAGCTTTTCCTCCGGTGTCATGGGGGACTCGCCCTTGGGCGTGATCTTGCCCACCAGAATGTCGCCCGGATTGACCTCCGCGCCGATATAGACGATCCCCGCCTCGTCCAGGTTCTTGAGCGCCTCCTCGCCCACATTGGGAATGTCGCGGGTAATTTCCTCCGGACCCAGCTTGGTGTCCCGGGCCATCACCTCGAATTCCTCGATATGGATCGAGGTGAAGACGTCGTCCCGCACGATGCGTTCGGAGATCAGGATCGAGTCCTCGAAATTGTAGCCGTTCCAGGGCATGAAGGCGACGAGCACGTTCCGGCCCAGCGCCAGTTCGCCGAGATCCGTAGACGGACCGTCGGCGACGATGTCCCCGGCCTGAACCGTTTCGCCCACCTTCACCAGCGGCCGCTGGTTGATGCAGGTGTTCTGGTTGGAGCGCTGGAACTTCAGCAGATTGTAGATGTCCACGCCCGACTTGGACGGATCGCGCTCCTCCGTCGCCCGGATGACGATCCGGGTGGCGTCCACCTGATCGACGACTCCCGTGCGCCGCGCCGCGATGGCCGCGCCGGAATCCCGGGCCACCACCGATTCCATGCCCGTGCCCACCAGCGGCGCCTCGGCGCGCACCAGCGGCACCGCCTGGCGCTGCATGTTGGAGCCCATGAGCGCGCGGTTGGCGTCGTCGTTTTCGAGGAACGGGATCAGGGCCGCGGCGACCGAGACGAGCTGGCGCGGCGAGACGTCGATGAAATCCACCTGGTCGCGGCCCACGAGCACGATCTCGCCGCCCTTGCGGCAGGTCACCAGTTCATCGACGAACTCGCCCTTGTCGGTAAGGTTGGCGTTCGCCTGGGCGATGTAATATTTGCCCTCTTCCATGGCCGAAAGATAGGCGACCTCCTTGGCCACCTTGCCCTTGCTCACGCGCCGGTACGGGCTTTCGATGAAGCCGTACTTGTTCACGCGGGCATAGGTCGCCAGCGAATTGATGAGGCCGATATTGGGCCCTTCCGGCGTCTCGATGGGACAGATGCGCCCGTAATGGGTGGGGTGCACGTCGCGCACCTCGAAGCCCGCGCGCTCGCGCGTCAGCCCGCCCGGACCCAGCGCCGACAGCCGCCGCTTGTGCGTGACTTCCGAGAGCGGATTGGTCTGGTCCATGAACTGGCTGAGCTGCGAGGAGCCGAAGAATTCGCGCACCGCCGCCGCCGCCGGCTTGGCGTTGATCAGGTCGTGCGGCATGACCGTGTCGATGTCGACCGAGCTCATGCGCTCCTTGATCGCGCGCTCCATGCGCAGAAGGCCGACGCGATACTGGTTTTCCATCAGTTCGCCCACGGAGCGCACGCGCCGGTTGCCCAGATGGTCGATATCGTCCACCTCGCCGCGGCCGTCGCGCAGGCCCACCAGCGTCTTGAGCACCGCCAGGATGTCCTCCTTGCGGAGCACGCGCATGGTGTCCGGGCATTCCAGATTGAGGCGCATGTTCATCTTCACCCGTCCGACGGCGGACAGGTCATAGCGCTCCGGATCGAAGAACAGGCCGTGGAACAGCGCTTCCGCGGTTTCCAGCGTGGGCGGCTCGCCGGGACGCATCACGCGGTAGATGTCAATCAGCGCCTGCTCGCGGCCCTGGTTCTTGTCGGCCAGCAGCGTGTTGCGCATGAAGGCGCCGGTGGCGACGTGGTCGATATCGAGCACGGACAGTTCCTTGAAGCCCGCACCCACCAGTTCCTCGATGTTTTCCGGCGTCAACTCCTGCCCGGCCTCGAGATAGATCTCGCCGGTCTCCGTGTTCACCATGTCGACCGCGATATACTTGCCGGCCAGTTCCCCGACCTCGACCAGAAGGTCCTTCAGACCTTCCTCCTTCAGCTTGCGCGCCAGGCGGGGCGTCATCTTGCGCCCGGCCTCCGCCACCACGTCGCCGGAGGACGCGTTGACCAGATCGTGGACCAGCTTCTGCCCGCGCACCGATTCCGGGACGAACTTCGTCTGCCAGCCCTTCTTCGTGAGCTTATAGGTGGTGTTCGTGTAGAAATAATTGAGGATTTCCTCGCCATCCATGCCCAGCGCGTAGAGCAGGGTCGTGGCCGGCAGCTTGCGGCGCCGGTCGATGCGCACATAGACGAGGTCCTTGGCGTCGAATTCGAAATCGAGCCAGGAGCCGCGATAGGGGATCACGCGGGCGGCGAACAGCAGCTTGCCGCTGGCGTGGGTCTTGCCGCGGTCATGGTCGAAAAAGACGCCCGGGCTGCGGTGCATCTGGGAGACGATCACGCGCTCCGTGCCGTTCACGACGAAGGTGCCGTTGCCGGTCATGAGCGGCATGTCGCCCATATAGACATCCTGCTCCTTGATGTCCTTCACCGACTTGGCGCCCGTATCCTCGTCCACGTCGAACACGATCAGGCGCAACGTCACCTTGAGCGGCGCGGCATAGGTCATGCCCCGCTGCTGGCATTCCTCCACGTCGTATTTGGGGAACTCGAACTCATAAGAGACATATTCGAGCGTCGCCGTCTGGGAAAAGTCCGAGATCGGAAACACCGAACGGAACACCGCCTCCAGGCCCATGTCCAGAGCGCGCTCGCCGGGGCTTGTATCAAGCTGCAAAAATTGATCGTATGATGTTCGTTGAACCTCGATCAGGTTGGGCATGGTGGCCGCTTCAGGAATCCGGCCGAAAGATTTACGAATACGTTTGCGGTCCGTGTAGGAAAGCGCCATTTCGATCCCGTCCAATCGTCTGGTCCCGGTTCGCTCCGTTGCCGGAGCCGCGGCCGGACGGGGCTCGCCCGCCGGACCGTGCCGGACTGGTCTGCATTTCAAGCCGGGCGGCGGCTCATCCACCGCCGCGCCGTTGCCG
>JBKHIN010000309.1:0-4095 GCA_046538635.1 Alphaproteobacteria bacterium | reverse complement strand
CATCATCCCCCGGGGGCCGGATGCCGCAAGGTGTCCGGCCTCTGGTGTGTCTGGGCGGCGGCCTCCCCTGTGGCGCCCCGGTCTGCTAGGGTTTAGGCCGGAAGTTGCAGAGGAGCAGGGCATGCGCCGCTTTCGTTCTTTCATCCTCTTCTTGATCAGTTTCATCGCCGTCTTCGCCGCCGTGCGTTTCTGGCAGGAGGCGGACTATGGGGCGGAGGCACGCGATTCCGCCGCAGCCGTGAACGAACCGGCGCGCGAGGTGGCCTTCGTCGCCAATGCGGTGGCGGGCACGGTCAGCCTGATCGACGTGGCGGAACGGAAGGTCATCGGCACGCTGAATGCCGTGCCGGACGGCAAGAGGGCAGGGTTCTTCCGCGACCCGGTCCAGTATTTCGCGCAAGGGTTCGTCGAAAGGCGCGGCGGCAAGAATTACGCTCAGGACACGGACCTGTCGCGCGACGGCACGGTGCTGTTCGTCTCGCGCGGCCATCTGGGCGACGTGGCGGCGTTCGACATCGCCACCGGCGGCATTCTCTGGCGTACCCCGATCCGCGGCGTGCGGGCCGATCATATGGCGATCTCGCCCGATGGACGCCGCCTGTTCGTCTCGGCGCTGATCAGGGGCGGCGATGTGGTGGAAGTTCTGGACACCGAATCGGGCGCCAGGCTGGGCCGGTTCAAAACGGGCACATGGCCCCACGACGTGCATGTTTCCGAAGACGGCAAGCGCGTCTACAGCGCCAGTCTCGGCGATATGACGAAATCCGTGGACGAACGGGGCAGGGACGAAAACGCATACGTCATCACCGTCGCGGACGCCGAAACGCTTGAAATCATTCAGACTTACCCGTTCCACACCGGCATCCGGCCCTTTCAGGTCGCACGAAATGGACGCGTGATGTACGCCCAGCTCTCAAACGAGCACGCCCTGGCCGCGCTCGATCTGGAACTGAGCGCCTATACGGGCCTGCTTTCCCTGCCGGTGGCCGAGGGCGTGAGCGAACATGACTGGGATTTCGAGGCGCCCCATCACGGGCTGGCGCTGTCGGAAGACGGAACGACGCTTTGCGCCGCCGGGCGGGCGTCCGACTATGCGGCCATCGTCGAAACGGAAGGCTCGAAGGCGAAAGGCGCGTTCCCGCTCAGCGATTCGCCAAGCTGGCCCGCTGACGATGCAACCGTGGAAACGAACGGTCTCAGGCTGAAAGGCACGGTCCCCGCCGGTGACGCGCCGAGCTGGGCGGCCTTCGCCGGAGACGGAATTTGCCTTCTGGCCAATAACCGCAGCGACGATGTTTCCTTCATCTCCGTGGACGGAATGAACGAGATCGCCCGCATTCCGGCCGGCCGCGGGCCGAAGCACATAACGGTGGGACGCGTGCCGGAGGGCGTGCTGGACAAGGTGAGAGCCCGGTAGGCGGCGCCGGCTTGTTGTCGCCTCACCCCGGCTTCCGCCCGCAGACCCCGGTGGCGCATCCGAAAAAATACGTCCTGAACTGAACATCCAGCCCATTCTCGCGGAGTTGATCCGCAAATTCGCGAGCGTCGCCGAAATTCGTGCAGTAAGTGCCGATCATGGCGAAGTCCCGCGCCCCCCGGAGGAAAAACCGCTCCACCAGCGGCAGCACGGTCTTCAGATGAAAGAGATAGAGCGGCCGCAAGAGCCAGCCGCGCGGGTCCGAAGCCTCGATGAGGGAGAACACGCCGCCGGGCTTCAATACCCGGGCGACGAGCCGCGCCAGTTCGGCGTGCTGCTGGCGGTTCATCGTTTTCAGGCCGAATGTGGAGACGATGAAGTCGGCGCTTTCATCCGCCAGCCCGCTTACCAGGACGTCATCTTCGATAAAATCGATCTTGTGGGAGCGATGCGCATGCAAACGCGCCATGGCCCTTTTGTGCATGCCGGAGGAGATGTCGACCGCGACGATGGACTCCGTCCGGGGAAACCGTTTCAGCACATGGGGCCAGACCTCGCCCGTGCCTGCCATCAGGTCGAACCCGGTGGGCTGTGAGGCCGCAGGCGCGGGCATCGCCTCCACGCATTGCCGCCGCCACCGTTCGGTGAAGCCGAAGGAACACAGATAGCTGAACGCAATATAGCGCCCGGAACACCGGTCGAAGACATCCTTCACGAATTCGGGATCGTAGATGTCCTGTGTTGCCGCCACGACCGCCTCCTTCGGCAAGTCTTGAACTGCTTTCGCCCCCGGCCAATGGGACAAAAAGGCGCGCAAGCTGTTCAGAGGGTTTGTGACGGTTGAATGACGTCTATTCTGGGCAGGCAGGTTCCGGTTCGAGGCAGCAGGGCGTGCGGAACGCATTGCATTGCCGCTGCGGGGAGGATGGTGTGTGAGGGTTCTGGTTCTGGGCGGCTACGGGCTGATCGGCCTTTCGGTTGCCCGGCGTCTTCTGCGGGAGGGGCACCGGGTTACCGCGCTGGCCCGCTCGGCGCGAAGGGGCCGGGCGCTTCTTCCGGAGGCTGACTGGATCGAGGCCGACCTTTCCGCTCTGACCGGGCCGCGCCTGTGGCGCCCCCGCCTCGCAGATATTGACGCGGTCGTCAACGCCGCCGGGGTCTTGCAGGGCGGGCTTCGCGACGATGTCGTTCGTGTGCAGAGAGACTCTGTCATCGCTCTGGTGCGGGCCTGCGAGGAGGCGGGCGTGAACGTCTTCGTTCAGATTTCCGCGCCCGGGGCGGCAACGGATTCCTCTACTTTGTTTTACCGCTCGAAAGCCGCAGCCGACGCGGCAATCAGGAACAGCCGCCTGAAGTGGACGATCTTCCGCCCCGGTCTCGTTCTTTCTCCGCAGGCTTACGGCGGCACGAGCCTGCTGCGCATGCTGGCGGCGTTTCCGCTGGTGCAGCCCGTGGCGGCCGCCGATGTACGTATCCGGACGGTTTCCGTGGACGATGTCGCGGATGCCGTGGCGGCTGCCGTGGCGGGCCAATGGGCGGGCGAGGATTTCGATCTCGCCGAACGGGACTGCCACCGTCTGGAATCCCTGGTCTTGCGCCTGCGCCAATGGATGGGATTCAAACGTCCGCTTGCCGTCATACGCTTGCCCTCTGCCATCGTCCGGGCACTGGCAGCCTGCGGCGATCTTGCCGGCTGGCTGGGCTGGCGCTCCGCCCTGCGCACGACGGCGCTCAGGACACTGAGCGACGGCGTGACGGGAAACGGGCGGGCCTGGACGAAAGCCTCCGGCAGACAACTGCGGAGCCTGGACGAGACGCTCCGCTCCCTGCCTTCGACCGTGCAGGAGCGGGTCTATGCCCGCAGCAGCCTGATCTTTCCCGTGCTGCTTCTTGTGCTTGCCGGGTTCTGGATCGTGTCGGGCATTCTGGGCCTGATCCGGCTTGATGCGGCGGCGGCAATGCTGGCGGGGCCGGAGCGCACGGCAAGCGCTGCGGTGGCGGCGTTCGCCCTTGCCGACATCGCGGTGGGAGCGGCCATGCTGGTCCGCCCGTTCCTCCGGCCGGCCTGCCTGGCCGCCATCATCCTGTCGGGCGCTTATCTGGCGGGATCACTCTTGTTCGCACCCGGATTGTGGGCCGATCCGGCGGGACCGATGATCAAGATATTTCCCGCGGCAGCTCTCGCGCTCGCGGTCATGGCGCTGGCGGAGGAACGGTGATGTGGCTCGAATTCCTCCGTTGGCTGCATATCATTGGCGCTTCCGTGCTGCTGGGTACGGGCGCCGGGATCGCCTTCTTCCTGATGATGGCCCATCGCACGGGGGACGCGTCGCACATTGCGAGAACGGCGCGAACGGTGGTGATTGCCGATTTTCTCTTCACGGCTTCGGCGGTCGTCGTCCAGCCGGTCACGGGAGTCCTGCTCGCTTGGGAACTCGGCTGGTCCCTGACCGAAGGCTGGATCGTGCTGTCGCTGGGTCTTTATGTGTTCGTGGGGCTGTTCTGGCTGCCGGTGGTCTGGATTCAGCACAAAATGAGAGATCTGGCGCAGTCCGCCGCGGCGAATAATACTCCGTTACCGGAACGGTATTATCGCCTGTACCGTGTCTGGTTTCTGTCCGGCTTCCCCGCCTTTTTCGGCGTATTGCTGATTTTCTGGCTCATGACCGCACGTCCGG
>JBKHIN010000308.1:0-4107 GCA_046538635.1 Alphaproteobacteria bacterium | reverse complement strand
GGTGGGCATCAACCTGCTGCACAATATGGGCGAACTGCATCACCGGGCCGGGCGCATCACGGTGGGCGTCCTGGTGGCGCAGGACCTGCTCATGATTCCCATGCTGATCGCCATCAATTCAATGGGCCGCAGGGGAGGCCCGGACTATTCGTTCCTGCTCGAGATCGGCGGCGCCGTCCTGTTTCTGTTTCTGCTGGTGTTCTTCCTCAGCCGCCGCGAAAAGCTGCGCATTCCCTTCGCCGAGGAGATCGGGCGGGACATGGATGCGGGCCCCGTGGCGGCGGTGGCGTTCTGTCTGGTGATGGCGGCGCTGTCCAGCCTTGCCGGGCTGTCGGCCTCCTACGGCGCCTTCATTGCCGGGCTGATTCTGGGCGCCTCCACCCTGCGCGCCAATGTGCTCCAGGTGAGCACGCCCCTGCAGAGCATCCTGATGACGATCTTCTTCCTTTCCATCGGATTAATGGTGGACGTGGCGGTAATCTTCGCCTATCTGCCGGTGGTGCTGGTGCTGCTTGTGGCGGTGCATGCGGGAAAGACGGTGATCAACGTCGTCGTCCTCCGGTTACTGAAGATCACGCCGAGGGAGGCGGTGATCGCGTCGGTGACGATGGCGCAGGTGGGGGAGTTCTCCTTCGTCCTGGCGGCGGCGGGCCTGTCGGCGGGCGCGATTTCCGAATCCGGCTATCAGGTCGCGCTGGCCGTCATCGCCCTCAGCCTGATCGCCAGCCCGTTGTGGATGCTGACGGCGCGCCGGATCGTGGACCACAAGGAAACCTCGGCCGGTTCGGTTCTCGAGCTTCTGGACGAGGTCTTCGAGTTCGAGCTGGCGGCATTCGACCGCTGCCGCACCGCCCTGCGGCGCTGGCTGCCCGGGCGCCGGAGGAAGGGGCCGGGAGACAATAACGGCAGCTCCGGCAACTGAACACCGCCGGTGAACACCACAGGCGGCCGCCGGGACGCAGAAATTCGCGGCATGGCCGGGACGCACCGCAATGAAGCTTCTTGAATCACTGAACAGCTACATCAGCGGCGACATGATCGAGACCGTTCTTCTGATCATGGTGGTGCTAAGCGCGCGCGTGCTGATCGTGAAGGCGCTGCGCCGGAACATGAACGGGGACCGCCAGATCCGCCGGCGCTGGATCTCACTGGTGCAGAACACCTCGGTCGTTCTTCTCCTCTTCGGGCTGGCCTTCATCTGGTCGCCGGAACTGTCCGCCTTCGCGCTTTCCATCGCCGCCTTTTCGGTGGCGCTGGTGATCGCCACCAAGGAGTCCATCCTGTGCCTGATCGGGGCGGTGCACCGGGCAGTCACCAGGCCCTTCGCGGCGGGCGACTGGATCGAGGTGGACGGCCAGATGGGCGAGGTCATCAGCGAGGGCCTGCTCGCCACCCAGATCCAGGAAATCGATCCGCACCGGAACGATTACCGGTTCACCGGAGCGATCCTCACGGTCCCCAACAGCAAGCTGCTGACCACCACGGTGCGCAACCGTTCCTTCGCCGCGAACTATGTCTATCACGCCTTCACCGTGACCATGAAACCGGCGGGCGATCCCTTCGCCGTGAGGGAGGAGATCGAGGCGCGGCTGCAGCATCGTTGCCGCCATTTCGAGGAGGTGGGGCGGCGCTACTGGTCCCTGCTCACGCGCAAATTCGACGCGGCGCTGCCCGATCCGGCTCCGGCCCTGCGCATCGGAACCACGAATCTGGGCGATATCGTTTTCGATGTCTCGGTGTTCTGCCCCGTCGGCGAAGCGGTCGCGCTCGAGCAGGCGATGATGGCCGACATCATGGCCGTTTACGGCGGCACCGCCCGGGCCGGGCAGGCCGTTCCCGATCCTGCGCAGGGCCAGCCCCCGGCGGGCGGAGAGCCGCGAATTTCCGCCCGGCAAGGCGCGCCGTCCGCCGGAAAGTAACGGCCGGGCATTCACGGGCGGCGGGCGGGAAAGCGCATGTCCACGGAACAGACAGCCGGGCCTGGATAAAGGACCGGAAATCGAATGCATGTCCGCACTTCTCCCGGTGACCTTCGTGCCTCCTTCGTGTCTGAAAAGAAAATGGGGCGCGCGAAGGCACAAAGACGCGAAGAAGGCGCGATCCAGGGAAGGCGCTTCGCGCCCCCGCGCCTTCGCGTGAGATGCTTCTCATGCCTCGCGGTCGGCATCCGCCGGTGAAAACTTCGTGGTGAAAAGCAAAAAGCGGCCGAAATCGGCAGCGGGCCTACACCGGCTCCCAGCCGAACACCGAGCCCGTATTGCCCAGCTCCTCCATCGAGCCCTTCAGCGCGGGCAGGGCGTGGTCGATCACGCTTTCCGGCGTCCAGCCTTCGAGGCGCGCCATGCCCCGCACCGGGCGCGGCTGGCTGAACAGGAAGATTTCGTTGCCCCGCACCGCGAAGATCTGTCCACTGACGTCCTTCGCGCCCGGCGCGCACAGGGCGACGGCGAAGGCCGCCACCTGGTCGGCGCGCATTTTCTGCTTCATGCGCTCCACCCGCTTCGCGGACTCCTCGTCCTTCACCGGGATGGTGGCGATCATCCGTGTCCACGCAAAGGGCGCGATGGTGTTGGCGCGCACGTTTTTCAGCGCCCCCTCCATGGCCACGATGCGCGACAGGCCCACAATGCCCATTTTGGCGGCGGCGTAATTGGCCTGGCCGATATTGCCGATCAGGCCGGAAGTGGAGGTGAAATGCACGAAACAGCCGTCCTCCTGGTCCCGGAAATGCTGAACCGCCGCATGGGTGACGTTGAAGCTGCCGTGCAGATGAACGTCGATCACCGCGCGCCAGTCCTCTTCGGGCATCTTGTGGAACATGCCGTCACGCAATATGCCCGCCGGGTTGATGACCCCGTGCAGGCCGCCGAACGTGTCGAGCGCACAGGCGACCATGGCCCGCGCGCCCTTCGCCTCGGCGACGCTGTCGGAATTGGCCGCGGCCTCGCCGCCCGCCGCCTTGATTTCGTCCACCACCTGTTGAGCCGGGCTCGCGTCGCCCGCATCGCCGCCCGCGACGCCGCCGCCCAGATCGTTGACCACCACTTTCGCGCCTTCGCGCGCCGCGATCAGCGCGCATTCCCTGCCGATGCCGCGCGCCGCGCCCGTCACCAGCACGACTCTGCCGTCGAGAAGCCCCATCCGGTCCTCCATTTTACTGTGAACGCCCGCCGCCAACGCTACCCCGGATGCAGGGGCAGGCAAGCGCAAAATCCCTCTTGCACGGCGGCGCGATGCCGCTACAGTGGCGCGCAGGATCAATCGAAGGCGACGAGGAAATGAGCCCTTCCACCGGCCATTCCGCCGTTCAGGCGCATCGGACCGTCCTGCGGGCGGTGCTGCCGCGACGACCGCGCCGCTGCGCGCCCCGAGGCGGCGCGCGGCCGGACGCAGCCTGATCCTTTTCGATCCCGTGAGCTTGCGGCCGGCTTCTCTCCTCCGGCCCCTTTGTTCTCACGAGATCGACCATGAGTACCCAAACCGTTCCCGCCCTGCATCTGGACCATGAGCGCCCCGGCGACGGACTCGCCATCGAGGCGCTGCATGAATTCGCCTTCGGTCCCGGCCGCTACGCCAGGACGGCCTGGCAAATGCGCGATGGCGTGGCGCCTGCGCCGGGCCTTTCCTTCGTGATGCGGGACTCGGGCGGCATGATGCTCGGCTCCGTGCGCTATACGCCCGTGCGGGTGGGGGCCGTGCACGCCCTGATGCTGGGGCCGCTGGCCGTGGTGCCGCGGCGCCAGCGCAATGGCATCGGCCTGAAGCTGATGGAGGCCAGCCTGGAGGCGGCGAGGGCACACGGCCACGCCCTCGTGCTGCTGGTGGGGGACGAGGCCTATTACCGCAAGGCCGGCTTCGCGCGCGTGCCGCAGGGCCGCATCACGCTCCCCGGCCCCGTGGACCCGGCAAGGCTGCTCTATCTCGAACTGAGGGCGGGGGCGTTCGACGGCGTGCAGGGAATGGTAAGGGTCTAGGCTGACGGGATCGCTGCACTCTGCCTCACACAAACCGCTCCGGTTCCGCCCGCCGCCCAAAACCGGGCGGCCAACGGCCGTTCGGCGAATTTCACGGGGTGGCCAGCCCTTGTTTGGCGAAATTCAGGGGGGT
>JBKHIN010000307.1:0-4122 GCA_046538635.1 Alphaproteobacteria bacterium | reverse complement strand
CTACAAGGCATTGGTGAAACGGTATCACCCCGATTCGAACGGCGGCGACAGGGGCGCCGAGGAAATTCTGCAGCGCGTGATCAGGGCCTATCAGACCTTGAGGGCGGCGGGCTTCAAGTGAGCCGCCGCCGGGACGCATATGCGCGCGCCCCACGCTTTTACCCGCAGTCTCAACCCTCTAAAACGAGCCTTGCGGTGTCTGCGGCGTCACACCCGCCTTTTTCCGCGCGCCGGTGCGGTTTAACCTTTGACCCGAGACAGCCAACGACCAGAGCGGCCAGATGAGTGAACACACGAACCCATTCCGGTTGAACGAACCCGACATCAAGGTCAATGTCCGCCAGACCTTCGGCCTCGATGTGGACATGGAGGTGCCGGGCTTCTCCGAGCCCAACGAATATGTCCCGGTGCTGGACTCCACCTACCGGTTCGACCGGGAGACCACGCTGGCGATCCTGGCGGGCTTCGCCTTCAACCGCCGGGTGATGATCCAGGGCTATCACGGCACCGGCAAGTCCACCCACGCGGAGCAGGTGGCCTCGCGCCTCAACTGGCCGATGGTGCGCGTCAACCTGGACAGCCATATCAGCCGCATCGACCTGGTGGGCAAGGACGCCATCGTGCTGCGCGACGGCAAGCAGGTGACCGAGTTCCGCGAGGGCATCCTGCCCTGGTGCCTGCAGAACCCGGTGGCGCTGGTCTTCGACGAATATGACGCCGGGCGGCCCGACGTGATGTTCGTCATCCAGCGGGTGCTGGAGGTGCAGGGGCGCCTGACGCTGCTCGACCAGAACCGGGTGATCACGCCCCACCCCGCCTTCCGGCTGTTCTCCACCACCAACACGGTGGGGCTGGGGGATACGACCGGGCTTTATCACGGCACCCAGCAGATCAACCAGGGCCAGATGGACCGGTGGAACATCGTCACCACACTGAATTATCTGCCCCATGACGCCGAGGTGGAGATCGTGCTGGCGCGCGCGCCGCAATACGACACGGGCGAGGGCCGGGAGATCGTCTCGCAAATGGTGCGCGTGGCGGACCTGACGCGCGCGGCCTTCATCAATGGCGACATTTCCACGGTGATGAGCCCGCGTACCGTCATCACCTGGGCGGAAAACGCCGAGATTTTCGGCGACCTGGGCTTCGCCTTCCGGGTGACGTTCCTCAACAAGTGCGACGAGCTGGAACGCGCCACGGTGGCCGAATTCTACCAGCGCTGTTTCGGCGAGGAACTGAAGGAAAACTCCGCATCCGTCCTGAGGGACTGAGTGCTGCGCGGGAGGAGGGTGTGCCGTGCGATATCTGTTGAAAGCTTCCATCTTGAAAGCCGCCGCCTGGGCGGCGCTCCTGTTCGTTGCATTCCCTCTCCATGCGGATGAGCAGACAGGACCGTCAACGGCAGAGCTTGAGGCGCGCGCGGAGCGGCTGCGCGCCGAAATTCCGGACCTTGCGCATCTGGTGCGCACGACGCCCAACATCTACCTGGTCCGCATCGAGAGCATCGAGACGCCGAAGCCCGGCATGGCGAAACCCGGTGACGGGGATGAGCCGAAGGACAAGGTGACGGCGGTGGTCCGGAAAACGCTGAAGGGCGAACGCGCCAAGAAGCTGACATTGACCCTCCGGCAGCGCCCGCCCGGCGGCGCGGCGGCGGCCGGCTTTTTCGGCGGCGGGCTGGCCGGCAAGCCGCAGCAATTGCACAAATCGCCGGTGTTTTACGCCCCGGACCGCTTCCTGTCGCCGCGCAACCCGATGTTCGCCGGGCCCCTGTTCGAGCAGAACGGCAACTATCTCCTGTTCACGGACATCAACAACGAAACCCTGCTGGGCGGCCCCTATGGCTGGCAGCCGGTGGACTCGGAACAATCCGTCTGGGTGCAGACGGTGAAGCGCCTGATCGCCAATCCGGACAGCGAGCATGGCGTCGAAATGAGCTACAGGGAATTCATCACGAGGCACCGTTCCGCCTTTCTCATGGTGGTGGAAGACTGTCTCGGTACGGAGGTTTCCCTGTCTGAACCGTTATGGGGGGAAGAGGCCGGCCGCGATGAAATCGACCCGGCCATGGTCCTGCCCGAAAGCGCGGAAGAATGCGAAGGCGCGCTCGATCAAAAGCGCGGCTATCTGGGCCTGATCGAGGCCAAGCCCTGGCTCTATCAGGTGCGCCGGGGCTACCCGAACCAGAATTTTATCGAGATCCGGGACGGCATGCTCGATTTTTCCGAACTGGGGCTCGATATCGGCTTTCCGGACGGCGGCAAAATTTCGGTCGGCGACCTCGCCGAACGCATGAGCGGAGGATAGCCACGCTTATGGCGGACGCCGAAGATACGGCCGTGACCGAATTCAAGCGCGCGCTGGAACAGGCGGTGCGGGCGATCGCGGAGGACCCCGACCTCGCCGTCAGTTTCGGCGGTGACAGGGCAGCGATCGTCAATGGCGAGGTGCGCCTGCCCGAACCCCGGCCGAACATGAGCGAGGAGGAACTCGCCATCCTGCGCGGACAGGCGGATGCGGCGGCCCTCGAACTCGCCCACCATGACGACGGCGTCCATAACCGCAACATGCCCCGGGGCGGGGGCGCGCGGGAAGTCCACGACGCCGTCGAACAGGCGCGCATCGAGGCCATCGGCGCCAGCAAGATGACGGGCGTGGGCGACAATCTGGACGCGGCGCTGGAGAAGGCATGCCGGGACAAGGGCTATGAGCGGATGCTCGACCGGCAGGATGCGCCCATCGGGGAAATCCTGGGCATGATCGTCCGTGAACGGCTGACCGGGCGGCCGGTGCCGGACTCCGCGCGCGACCTTGTCGAGCAATGGCGGCCCTGGATCGAGGAGAAGGCCGGCGACAGCCTCAACCGGCTGGCCGAGTGCGTGGACGACCAGGAAGCCTTCGCGAGGGCCGTGCGCTCGGTGATCTCCGATCTCGAACTGGGCGACGAGACGGGCGAGGACACGGAAGAGACCACGCAGTCCGAGGACGCGCCGCAGGGCGAGGACAGCGAGGAAGGCGGCGAGGGCGAGACCGGCGAATCCGGCGAGCCGCAGGGGCAAAGCTCCGAAGAGATCGAGTTCAGCGAAACGGAAGGCGAGGAGGGCGAGGAACAGGCCATCGACGTGGATGCGGACCACCTGCCCGACGCCTCCGATTCCCGGGACATGGGCGACGGCGATCAACCCTGGCGGCCGCCGGAGGGCCGTGACGACGGCGCGCGGGAACCCGCCTACAAGGTCTACACCTCCGCTTTCGACGAGGTGGTTGCCGCCGACGAGCTGTGCGACTCCGACGAGCTGGGGCGCCTGCGCACCTATCTGGACCAGCAGCTTCAGGCCTATCAGGGCGTGGTGGCGCGGCTGGCCAACCGGCTGCAGCGCCGCCTGCTGGCCAAGCAGAACCGGGCCTGGGAGTTCGACCTGGAGGAAGGCATTCTCGACGTCGCCCGCCTGTCGCGCGTGGTGACGGACCCGCTGCATCCCCTGTCCTTCAAGATGGAACAGGACATGCAGTTCCGCGACACGGTGGTGACCCTGCTGCTGGACAATTCGGGCTCCATGCGCGGGCGGCCCATTACGGTGGCGGCCATGTGCGCGGACATTCTGGCGCGCACGCTGGAGCGCTGCGCCGTCAAGGTGGAAATCCTGGGCTTCACCACCCGGGCCTGGAAGGGCGGGGCCGCGCGCGAGCAATGGCTGGCGGCGGGCAAGCCGCCCAATCCCGGCCGCCTCAACGACCTGCGCCACATCGTCTACAAGACGGCGGACGCGCCCTGGCGGCGGGCCCGGAAAAATCTGGGCCTGATGATGCGCGAGGGGCTCTTGAAGGAGAACATCGACGGCGAGGCCCTGCTTTGGGCCCATGAGCGTTTGCTGGGGCGGCCGGAACAACGGCGCATCCTGATGGTCATTTCGGACGGCGCGCCGGTGGACGATTCCACATTGTCCGTGAACCCCGGAAATTATCTGGAACGCCATCTGCGCCAGGTGATCGGCTGGATCGAGACCCGCTCGCCCGTCCAGCTTATCGCCATCGGCATCGGCCATGACGTCACGCGCTATTATTCGCGCGCCGTGACCATCGTGGACGCCGAACAGCTTGGCGGAGCCATGACCGAAAAAC
>JBKHIN010000070.1:0-10353 GCA_046538635.1 Alphaproteobacteria bacterium | reverse complement strand
ACCCGCGAGGGCAACGACCTCTACTGGGAAATGATCGAGTCCGGCGTGAACAAGGAAGGCGGCGGCGAGGGCTCCAAGGCGTCGCTGGTCTACGGCCAGATGAACGAGCCGCCGGGCGCCCGCGCCCGGGTGGGCCTGACGGGCCTGACCGTGGCCGAACATTTCCGCGACATGGGCGGCGGCCAGGACGTGCTGTTCTTCGTGGACAACATTTTCCGCTTCACGCAAGCGGGGTCCGAAGTGTCGGCCCTTCTGGGCCGGATCCCCTCGGCCGTGGGCTATCAGCCGACACTGGCCACCGACATGGGCGCGTTGCAGGAGCGCATCACCTCGACCACCAAGGGCTCGATTACCTCGGTGCAGGCCATCTACGTGCCCGCGGACGACCTGACCGACCCCGCGCCCGCAACCTCCTTCGCCCATCTGGACGCAACGACCGTGCTCAGCCGGGCGATTTCGGAAAAGGGCATCTACCCGGCGGTGGACCCGCTCGATTCCACCTCGCGCATTCTCGATCCGCGCATTCTGGGCGAGGAACACTACGAAACGGCGCGGGAAGTTCAGCGCATCCTTCAGCGCTACAAGGCGCTGCAGGACATCATCGCCATTCTGGGCATGGATGAACTGTCCGAAGAGGACAAGCTCACCGTGGCCCGGGCGCGCAAGGTGGAACGCTTCCTTTCCCAGCCCTTCGACGTGGCCAAGGTTTTCACGGGTTTCGACGGCATCCAGGTGCCGGTGAAGGAGACCATCAAGAGCTTCCAGGCGCTGGTTTCCGGGGAATACGACCATCTGCCGGAATCGGCATTCTACATGGTGGGCACGATCGAGGACGCCGTGAAGAAGGCCGAGCGCATGGCGGCCGAGGCGGCGTAACCGGAGACGGGAACTCATGGCCGAACGACTGCACTTCGATCTGGTGACACCTGAACGCCTGTTCCTGTCGGAAGAGGTGGACATGGTGACGGTACCGGGCGCCGAGGGGGATTTCGGCGTTCTGAGGGATCATGCGCCTTTCATGTCGGCCATCCGCCGGGGCGTCATCGACGTGACGCGGAACGGCGCCGCGCTCCAGCGTATCTTCGTGCAGGGCGGTTTCGCCGAGGTGACGCCCGCGGGCCTCACCGTACTGGCCGAGCAGGCCCTGCCGCTGGACGAAGTCGATCCCGCCAGCCTCGACCAGGACATGAGGAACATGGAAGAGGACCTGGCGGCGGCGACCTCGGAAGAGGAGCGGGCGCGCATCGCCGAGGAACTGGCCAATCTCAGGGCGCTCCGCGCCAGCCTGTAGGTCCTCCCGGCGGCACCGGACTTGCTTGCGAAAATGACAGCTCCGGCCGAAAGGTTGAGTTTTCCTTGAAGGCGGTCTACATGCGTTCAGGAGAGCACCCGGCACGAGGCAGGCTGTGACGGCCGCCGGGACGGTGTCTGCTGTCGAGGCGGATCATCGTCCGGCGGGTGGTGTAGAGGAGTGATCATGGCTGGACACTGGACCCTCGACGATATCGCCTGGGACAAGTTCGATCCGGCGCGCGTCGATCCCGAAACACTGAAAGCCGTCAAGGCGGCGGCGATGGTGGAGGCCAATGCCGCCGACTACGTCACCTATCTGAACAAGGTATTCCGCGACGACCCGGAAATGCTGGAGGACATCCGGCAATGGGGCAACGAGGAAGTGCAGCATGGTTATGCGCTGGGCCGCTGGGCGGAACTGGCGGATCCGGAGTTCAGCTTCGAGGACGCGTTCGCCCGGTTCCGCGAAGGGTACAAGATCAATGAGGGGGCCGAAGATTCCGTGCGTGGCGCGCGCTCGCTTGAGCTGATCGCCCGTTGCGTCGTGGAATCGGGTACGTCGTCCTTTTATTCGGGCATGCGCGACGACACGGCGGAACCGGTTCTGAAGCAGATTGCCGCCAATATCGCCGCGGATGAATTCCGGCACTACAAGTTATTCTATGAAGGTTTTCTGAAATACCAGCCGGAAGAGAATCCCAATTTCTTCAAACGGCTCTGGGTCGCCATGACGCGCGTCCAGGAGGCGGAGGACGACGAACTGGCGTATGCCTATTACGCCGCCAATGTGAAGCCGGAGGAGGAAGCCTCCTACCCCTATGACCGGGATGTCTATTCCCGCGCCTATAACAAGCAGCTTCTGCGCTTCTACCACTTCCCGCACCTGCGCAAGGCCGTGTCAATGATCGTCAAGCCGGTCGGGTTGAAGCCCACGGGCGTCATTTCCCGCGGGCTCGCCCGTATGGCGTGGTGGGTCATGCGTGCCCGGGCGAAATCGGCGGGGGTGGCGGCGTAGCCGGGTCCGCCGTATTCCCGCCGCCCCTTTTCCACGCGGGTCCGGTGGCTGTCATTTCCCTTAAACGCCTGTTCAGTGCCGGTTCAGCCCGGTTTTTGCAATCTTCCTGCTGCACAGCGCGGCAGCCAAACGGGCAGTTGCGCTGAGTGAAGTGCAACAGAGAGGGAGGTTGCGGTGAAGGGTCAACCATTTCTTTTCGCTATTGTGTTCTCGGCCGTCGGGGCGTTGTGCATGCCCGCCGAGGCCAAGCTGAATTGCCGCGTGGTCGAAGCGGCGGGAAACAGCATCAAGGATGATATCCGCACGAAGCTCAATGGCCACATGGCCGGCCATCAGCAGAAGATCAATCGGCGCAAGAAATTGCGCGTCAACCGGATCGAGCGGGTCTGGTTCGAAGGCTGCCGGGTGAAGATCCAGGCGAATGTCACGCTCAAGCGGAAGATACGCCGCAACGCTCACGGATATATCGTGATGTCCAGCTTGGTTACGGGCCTGACGCCCGACAATGTGTGCGTCGCCAAGGCGAAAGTCCACAAGGTGAGGCTCAGCCGTACGCTCAGAATCGGCGAGCGCATTTACCGGCGCGTCGCGAATCGGACGATCCCGGGGCATGTTCAGTGTTATCCGCGTTAGGCGGCGTCATTGCCGGCTCCCGCGCAGGGCGCCTGCGCGGGAGCGGCGCCCGGCGAATCAGCCGCCGCGCGCCACGCGCTCCGCAAGCGGTCGGAATTCCTCGATCACGCGTTCATAGACCGGCCGCTTGAAGCTGACGATATGTTCCAGAACCCCGTCGAGCGGACACCAGCGCCAGCGATTGAATTCCGGGTGCGCGGTGCGGATGTCGATGTCTTCGTCCGTGCCGGTGAAGCGCAGCGCGAACCATTTTTGCGTCTGCCCGCGATACTTGCCGTTCAGGGCCCGTCCCAGAACCGGGTCCGGCAATTCGTAGTTCAACCAGTCCGGATGCGCCGCCAAAATCTCCGCCTTGTCGGTGCCCACCTCTTCGTGCAGTTCCCGCATGGCGGCCTCCTCCGGCGTTTCGCCCGGATCGATGCCGCCCTGGGGCATCTGCCAGGCGACGAAATGATCAGAGGTTATCCGGTTGCCGATAAAGGCTTCACCCCGGCGGTTCAGCAGCATCAGTCCCACGCATGGCCGGTAGGGCAGCGCGCGCCTGTCCGGCATCCCTGCGAGTTCCCTGTCTTCCGTCCCCATCTGTCCTTGCCTCGTTGTGGTGTGCGCCCCGGCCGTCTTTCAGGCGCACTGGCGCAGCTTGCCTGCCGCAACGGAAAAGGAAAGGGCCCGCGGCGTTCGGCACGCGAGCCCTCATCCATGTTCCGCCCGGCGGACGGAGTTGCCGCCGCCCTCAGCCCTTCTGGTTGACCAGCTGGCTGTTGTGCTTCACGCCCCGCAGGATTTTCAGGGCGCGGTTCAATTGCGTGTCTTCGATCTCGGGAGGTTCCTCACCCTCTTCCACCTCTGGCGGTTCGGGCAGTTTGACCTCGATATCGGGCTCGATGCCTTTCTCGTGAATGGTATTGCCCGAGGGCGTGTAATATTTGGCCGTCGTCAGCCGCAGCGCGCCGTCCGTTCCGCCGTTGAGCGGAATGACCGTCTGCACCGAGCCCTTGCCGAAGGACTTGGTGCCCAGCACCGTGGCGCGGCGGCGGTCCTGCAGCGCGCCCGCGACGATCTCCGAGGCCGATGCCGAGCCGCCATTGATCAGCACGATAATGGGCTTGCCCGACAGCACTTCGCCCCGGCGCGCATTGTAGCGCTGGATGTCCTCCGGATGCCGGCCGCGTGTGGAGACGATTTCGCCTTCGGTCAAGAAATAGTCCGAGACGGCGATGGCCTGGTCCAGGAGCCCGCCGGGATTGTTGCGCAGATCCAGGATCATGCCCTGCATCTTGTCGCCCACATCCTTCTTGATCTCGGTGATGGCTTCGTCGAGTTCGTCCGCCGTATGCTCGTTGAAATTGGAAATCCGGACATAGGCCACGTTCTCTTCCATGCGCTTGCTGACGGAAACCAGCGGAATCGTGGCCCGGGTGATTGTCACGTCGAAGGGCTTGGACTTCTCCCGCTGAATGGTCAGCGTGATGTCGGTGCCCGGACGGCCACGCATGATGTCGATGGCTTCCAGCAGCGTCTTGCCCAGGATTGGGTCGCCGTCCAGATGGGTGATCCGGTCCCCCGACTGGATACCCGCGCGGTAGGCCGGCGTATTGTCCATCGGCGAAACCACCTGGACATAGCCCTCCTTGCGGGCGTTCTCGTCCATCGTCACCTCGATGCCGAGGCCGCCGAACTCCCCGCGCGTGCTCACCTGCATGTCGCGGAAATTGCGCGGGTTCAGATAGGAGGAATGCGGGTCCAGGCCGGCGAGCATGCCGTTGATGGCATCCTCGATGAGCTGCTGGTCTTCCACGTCCGTAACATAGTCGGAACGGACCCGCTCGAACACGTCGCCGAACAGGTTGAGCTGCCGGTAGGTTTCGGAATTGGGCGACTTCGCCGTTGCCGGCGAGAAGAAGAATGCGCCCGTGAGTGCGATGGTCAGAACCAGCGAGACAACGGCCAAACGCATCGGCAGCCCACGCTTCATTGTGACGTCCTTTCCAGTCGTGCAGTTGCCAACCAGGGCAACGGATCGATCGGCTTTCCGTTCTCCCGGATCTCGAAATAAAGTCCCGGGCCGGCGTTGGCACTCGATGCATTGCCCGTGCCACTGGCGCGGGGCGCGTTCATGGCCTGAACGTCCTCAGCCGGTACTCCCATAACGCCGACGGGTTCACCTTCCAACAATTTCTGGCCTTCTACACCATAAATTTTGGTCATCCCGGCCAGCACAAAATGATAGCCGCCACCGGTTGAGAGGATCAATAGCTTGCCATAATCATCGTGGTCTCCGGCGACCATGATCCCGGAATCGAAGGGCGCGATCACAACGGCACGGGGTTTTGTGCGCAGGACGATTCCTTCCAACGGCCGGCCTTCGTCGTCTTTTTCTCCGGATTGGCGCACAATCGTGCCGGTTACCGGCGGGCGCAGCCTGCCCTTGACGTCCTCAAGCGGCCGCGTCCGGTTCCGGGCGTTTCGCGACGCAACCGGGATCCCGGCGTCTGATTGCGCCCCCCAATTCGCGTGCGACGGCATTCTCAGCCAGGCATTGCCTAATGTTCGTGACGACGTCCGTGACGTATTGCTCATGGGGGGCCGGCTTCCTTCCTATCGGCTTCGGTGTCACGCGGCATTACCGGGGCGGGCGGAGAGGACGAAGCATCCGTCAGGAATGCGCCCGTGAGAGCAAGCACCAGGACAGGAAATAATACGGAGGCAAGCCGTACCGGCAGCCTCCGCGTCATTGCGACGTATTCTCCAGCCTGGCGGTCGCCAGCCACCGCAACGGATTGACCGGATTTCCGTTTTTCCGGATCTCGAAATACAGCTCCGGGCCGGCATTGGCCTGCAGGGCGTCGCCCGTGCCCGCGGCCCGGGGCACGTCCAGAACCTGGACGTCCTCCTCCGAGGCGCCCATCACGCCGATCGGTTCGCCTTCCAGCAATTTCTGGCCTTCCACGCCGTAGATCTTGGTCATTCCCGCCAGCACGAAGTGATGTCCGTCCCCGGTCGAAAGGATCAGCAATTTCCCGTAGCTCCGATAGGGCTGGGCGAACATGATCGTTGAATTAAAGGGCGCCACGACCTGTGCGCCCGGGCGGGTGCGCAGGGTCACGCCCTCCGAGGGACTTCCCGTACGGTCCTTTTCCCGGAAGCGGCGCACGACCGTGCCGGTCACCGGCGGCCGCAGCTTGCCCTTTACGTCCTCCAGCCGCTGGTTCAGCCCGCGTGGCGAGCGCGGGCGCAGGGCTGTCGCTGCGCTCGGCGGCACGGCGGAGGCGAGTTGCTTGCCGCGCGGCTTGTTGCGCTCATACCGGTCGATATTGGCGACCAGCGATTCCAGATCGCGCGCCTGGCTGGCCAGTTGTGTCAGTTTCGCGCGTTCCTTTTCCGCTTTCCGCCTGGCGGCGACCTGGAGCTTTTTCTTCTCCTCGATCAGCTCGGAGAGCCGCAGCCGTTCCGCCTCCAGTGCTTCCCGGTCCTCGGCAAGCTGTTCGCGCTGGTCCAGAATGCCCTGACGCAGGGACACCAGCGCCTCCAGTTCCCGTCCCAGATTGTCGGCCTGGCCTTGCAGCTTGGGCAGGATGGAGCCCAGCAGCATGGCCGTGCGCGCGGCGTTGACGGCGTCATTGGGCTGGACCACCAGGGCCGGAGGCTTGTTGCGTTCCATGAGCTGCAGCGCGGCCAGAATGGAACTCAGCGCGGTCTGCCGGTCCTTCAGTTCTTCCAGAAGGCCGTTCTCTTCCTCCATGAGCTGGCGCAGGCGCTCTTCGGTGCTGGTCATCGCCGCTTCGCGGACCTGCACGTCTCGCGCGATCTCGATGGCGCGCACCTTCAGCCGCGCCCGTTCCTTTTTAAGCCGCGCTTCCTTCGCTTCCAGTTCCTTGATGCGCTCCTGCGCTTCGCTTTCCGCGTTGCGCACAGCGTCCAGCCGGCGCGGCGCATTTGGATTGGGAACCTTGGGCTGCTCGGCCGCCGCAGGCATCAGACATACCGCAAGGATGCCCGCCACGACAGCGTTTCCCGTCAGCGTCCGCCACCGTCGATCTTTCTCAAGCAGTCTCACGGCGCTCCATACCCCACCCGTTGATCAGGGAGTCTCCGGACATCGCTCCGGACCGCTCCAGGCCCAGAAGGTGCAGAACCGTCGGCGCCAGATCGGCCAGCCGTCCGTCATGAAGGCGCACCTGCGCGCCCAGCGCTTCGGCGTTGGCCAGAAGCACCGGCACGGGTCCTGCCGTGTGAGCGGTGTGTGGGCTCCCTGTCTCAGGATCTTGCATCAATTCCACATTGCCGTGATCCGCTGTCACGATCACGACACCCCCAGCGGCCTTTGCGGCCTGTTCGACGCGTCCGAGGCAGGTGTCCACCGTTTCCACCGCCCGGATCGCGGCATCCATAATACCCGTATGCCCCACCATATCGGGATTGGCGAAATTCACCACCACCAGATCGAATTTTTTCGACTGAATTGCGGCGGTCAGCGCCTCCGTCACCGCCCGTGCCGACATTTCCGGCTGAAGGTCATAGGTCGCGACTTTCGGGCTGGGGACAAGGATTCTCTCTTCCCCCGGAAAGGGCGCCTCGCGCCCGCCGTTCAGGAAATAGGTGACATGGGCGTATTTTTCCGTCTCGGCGATGCGAAATTGCGTCAGTCCCGCTTCCGCCACCACCTCGCCCAGCGTCCCGTCCAGATCCTGGGGCGGGAACAGGGTCGTGAGGTGCCGCCCAAGTTCCGGCGAATAGAAGGTCATGCCTGCCGCTGCCGCGAACCGTATCGTCTGCCGGCGGGGAAATTCGTCGAACTCCGGCGACAGCAGCGCGGTAAGGATTTCCCGGGCCCGGTCGGCGCGGAAATTGGTCATCAGCAGCCCGTCGCCCCCGGCCACGCCGTCATAGGCGCCGATCACGGCGGGCGATACGAACTCGTCCGTTTCGCCGCGGGCATAGGCCTCCTCGATGGCCTGTTCGGCCGTTTCCGCCCGGTAGGCGGCGTCGCCTGCGCTCATGGCATCATGGGCCTTCGCGATCCGGTTCCAGTTGCCGTCCCGGTCCATGGCGTAATAGCGCCCGGAAACCGTAACGACGCGGATGTCCGCGCCGGCCGTCTGGTGCAAGAAATCGGCCATGAACTGCCGGGCGCTCCGGGGCGGCGTGTCGCGGCCGTCGAGAAAGGCATGCACGCGCACCGGCACGCCCGCCCCGGCGACTTCCCGCGCCAGGGCCGCCATGTGCCGCTGGTGGGAATGGACCCCGCCCGGGCTCAGGAGCCCCATCAGGTGACAGGCGCCGCCGGATTTCTTCAGTGCGGCGATCAGATCCTGCAGCGCGCTGTTCCCGGCCAGCTCGCCGTCCGCAATCGCCGTGTCGATGCGCGGCAGCTCCTGCATGACGATGCGGCCCGCGCCGATATTCATGTGACCTACTTCGGAATTGCCCATCTGCCCCTCGGGCAGGCCCACATCGGCGCCCGAGGTGCGCAGCAGGGCATGGGGTGCGGTGGCCCACAGCCGGTCGAAGACAGGCGTATGCGCGGCGGCAATGGCGTTGTCGCGGCGGTCCTCGCGCCAACCCCATCCGTCAAGAATGCACAGCACCACCGGCCGTATCTTCATGAGTTCGAATCCCGCTCCTGAGCGTGCCGTCAATTATCGCCGAAATCTCCGGCGGGGCCATGACTGCGGTCCGCCCGGCACAACACGGCACACCGCGTGTGACCAATAAGCAACGCAAACACGCTGCAAAAAACGTGGGCGCTCCGTAGTCTAACGGCGCTCCCGGAAAAAATTCCTCAGCAATGTGGCCGATCTGCCATGCCCGGGCCCGGCGACAATCTCCGGCCGGTGGTGGCAGGTCGGCTGTTCGAACAGGCGGGGCCCGTGCAGCACCGCGCCGCCCTTGGGGTCCTCCGCCGCATAGACCACCCGGGCGAGCCGCGCCAGCGAGACGGCGCCCGCGCACATGGCGCAGGGCTCCAGCGTCACCACCAGGTCGCAGCCGCTCAGGCGTTCATTATTCAGATGGTCGGCCGCCGCGCGGATTGCCAGCATCTCGGCATGGGCCGTGGGGTCGCGCATCTCCCGGATTCGGTTGCCCGCGCGGGCGATCACGGCGCCGTCCGGCCCGGCGATGACCGCGCCCACCGGCACCTCGCCGCGTTCGCCCGCCTGTTCCGCTTCCTGCAGGGCCAGAGTCATCAGTTCCTGCCAAGGCTCGTTCATGGGATGCGTTTTCCTGAACACGAGGCTACAAGTGCCTGCATGACAGACCCACGCACCGGCGACAAAGAAAAAACGGACAGAACTTCTACAGGAGAGCGCATCGCCAAGGTGATGGCGCGCGCCGGACTGTGCTCGCGGCGCGAGGCCGAACGCTGGATCGCGGCAGGTCGGGTGAAGGTGAACGGCCGTGTACTGACGAGCCCCGCCGTCACCGTCGCGCCCGGAGATGCCGTCCTGGTGGACGGAAAACCGCTCCCCCAAGCCGAATCAGCACGCCTATGGCGGTACCACAAGCCGCCGGGTCTTGTCACCTCACATCGCGACGAGCAGGGCCGCCGGACGGTGTTCGACGCCCTGCCGGACGGCATGCCCCGGGTGATTTCCGTGGGCCGGCTGGACGTCAATTCCGAAGGGCTCCTGCTGCTTACCAATGACGGCGAACTGGCGCGCAAGCTGGAACTGCCCGCCACGGGATGGCTGCGCCGCTATCGGGTGCGGGTGTTCGGCAGGGTCACGCAGGAGGAACTGGACGCGCTGAAGGAGGGGGTGGAGGTGGAGGGCGTGCACTATGGGCCCATCTCGGCCCGGCTCGACCGGCAGCAGGGCGGCAACGCCTGGCTCACCATGAGCCTGCGCGAGGGCCGAAACCGCGAAGTGCGCCGGGTGCTCACCTGGCTGGGCTACAAGGTGAACCGGCTGATCCGGGTTTCCTACGGCCCCTTCCAGCTCGGCGACCTGAAGCCCGGCGCGGTGCGCGAAGTACCGCCCCGCATCCTGCGCGACCAGCTCGGGCCCTCGGGCACGGAGGTGGCAGGGGAGAAGGGGCGGAAGCCAAAGGCGAAAACGCGTCCGCGGCGCAAGGGAGCCAAGCCCGGGTCAGCCGGATGCAAGCGGTCAGCCCGCACATGAAAATGGCCGATCCGGGAGGAATGCATGAGTGATCAGGAAAGAGAAATTGACAGTGCAGCCGATTACATTCTGGCTTTCGTCGGTATTGCGATTCCCGTCGCGGCCGTCGGCTATTTGGCACTGCATTTGACGTACGGCCTTGCATCAGCCACCGCAGCCATTCTCGCGATCCTGCTTGCGACCGTGGTTGGGTTGATCCTTGTGCGTATTCGCCCCGTACGCCGCATCGTAGTGGAATTTTTCAATCTCCTGACAGTGCCGTTTTGAGTTGTCAGTCTTGCTGTTTCGATG
>JBKHIN010000306.1:0-4161 GCA_046538635.1 Alphaproteobacteria bacterium | reverse complement strand
CCGCGGCCGACCGGGCCGTGCATGAACAGGCGCTTGAATTGCTGCGGCCGGGGGCAGCTTGAAGGCACAGGAATTTCATCTGCACACGACCCCGCCCGGCGCTGCGAAGGACAGCCGCACGCATCCGCCGGCTGTCCGGCAAGACGGCCGCCAAGTCCTGGTCATTATCGGCGGGTCGCACAAAGCATTTCGGGGCTCCCTGCTCAATCAGGCGATGGACGTGCGGCCGGTTCCCGTGGAAGCCGTTCCGGATGCGGACTAATGACCATTCCCCGGGGCGGGTTGAGCGTCACTGCGTATCGGGGCCATGTCGGCCCACAACTTTCCCCTCTGCGTCAAGAAACTGGATTTCACCATGCCCTTCGTCGGTGACGTGCAGCCTTAGCCTCGGACGCCCCTTCATGTCGGTAAGAGTCAGCGCCTGTCCGCCGTTCTCGTCGATGGAAACGCGAAGCTGCGAAGGGCCCGCACTCCCGGGCATCGGGACAATCTTGCCGCCCAACCGGGGATCGCGGACAACTTCGCCCCTTCCGCCCATAAAGATACTCGTTGAACCGTCAGAGGCTGCGAGCATTCCGACTGCCTCCCCATTCACATGGTCGAGGGCGATCAGCGCATGACCCGATTTGTGAAATCCGAACCCGCCCCTTTCATTGCCTTTATCGTCCCGAAGCATAATTCCCGACACGGGCGCGCTTCGCTTGTATTGAATTCCGTCCACGATGGGATTGGGCAACTCACCGGCCAGGGTCATGCGGATTACGCCCTTCTCATCGACAATGTCGATGCGCTGCGCCACCAGATGCCTATGATCCACTTCGTCCGCATTCACTCTTACCTTCGGCGTGCGGTCGGTAACGAGATCAAGAATGTCAATCTTGCCGTTTTGCTGGGCCACAGCCGTCAGGATCCCGCCCCCGAGCACCAGCGCCGAAACCGCACCGGTCACTGCGGCGGCTACAATGACCCTGAATTGACTCTTCCGTTCCATGAAGCGCACTCCTCGTTCATCCCTGCCAAACAGGGTTAAAGGATAGCAATAAGGCGTGTGTTAATCTACCAGTGTACCCGGTTAGCGGGAAGGAGTACACGCCGCCACGTTTGCCGAGTGCGCCAATGAATCAGCCGGCGGAAGAGGTAAACGCATCGAACTCGGCCCAGAAGCGTGCGCGGATGGGATCGCGCTCCATCAGCACTTCATGCCAGGCGTCCTCGATCAGGATGCGGCGCACATTGGGCCAGACGGCCGCCAGCCGCACATGGTCCCGGCTGGAGACCAGTGCCTCCTTCTCCGCGCTGACAACGAGAATCGGCGCGCGGATGGTGGGCATGAAGTGCGGTCCGTGGATTTCGTCCTGGGAACGCAGCGCGGCCTCCAGCCAGCCCCAGGTAATGCCGTTCAGCAGCAGCCGCGGCTCGGCGCGCAGGATTTCCTGCGTCCGCGCATAGCGCGCCTCGTCGCGGGTCACTTCATTTTCCGCAAACGGAATGTCGAGCGCCGTGCGCGCGGGCCGCAGCGGAAAACGCCGTTCGGCGCGGCCCGTCCATCGCGCAAGCGCCGACACCATCTTCAGCACCGCCCGGCTTGCGGGCCCGGCCCGGAAGGCGGTGAAGGGCGCCATCAGAACCGCCCGCTCGAAGGTTTCCGGATGGTCGCGCATCGCCCGCAGGCCCAGATGCCCGCCCAGGGAATGCGCCAGCAACATGACCGGCCGGGGGCATTCCCTGTGCACCACCTGCTCCAGCAGCGCGCTCACATCATGAGCGAAATCGGCGAAATCGTTTGCGTGGCTGCGCAGCCGGTCTTCGAGCAGGCGGTCGGAGAGGCCCTGTCCGCGCCAGTCCAGCGTCGCCACCGCGAACCCGCGCGCCGTCAGTTCGCCGATGACCTCGAAATATTTTTCGATGAACTCCGTATGGCCGTTGAACAGCACCACGGTGCCCCGCGCCGCTTCCGACGCCGCCGGCCACCAGGCGGCGCGGATATTCCTGCCGTCAGCCGTGCGCAGCATCCGGCATGTACCGCCGGGCGGCGCGGGGTTGTCCGGAGTGATCACGAACCCGCTCATCACATGCCTCGGGGCGCTTAGCCGGGGGGCGCGCCGTCCGCGCCCGCCACGGCGCGCGCAAGCAACTCGTTCAGGCGCACGGCCAGTTCCACGTCTCCTGAAATGGTCATCTCTCCCTGCATGAAGGCCGTGGTGCCGTCGATCTCGCCCGCCAGCACCCGCTCCAGCGTTTCCAGGCGCATGGAAAGCGTGCATGCGGCAGCGCCCGAACCCGGAGTGACATCGGGCGGCCTGCGGCGCGCATCCACCAGAAGGCGGCCGTCGGCGCCCAGATCGAATTCGATGACCGCGCCCAGCGGCGGCACGTCCGCCAGCACGCTCCTCAGGCGCCCGCAAAGTTCCTCCAGGCGTTCACCCGATGATTCGCTGTTCGCCATGTCGCCCCCGGCGGCCCCGTGTCAGTAATGCCCCCTCCATGCGGCCGGGGCGATGACGGGTGCATATGACCACCCCTCCCTGCGCGAGACAAGGGGCGCAAGCTGGCCTTCCGCCCCCCGCCTGACTACCTTGGTTCCCGTATGCAAAGGAGCGCTCCATGAGCTGGGAAGACGAGGCGCGCGAAATCCGCGAACGCCGCAAGCTGGCGCGGGAAATGGGCGGCAGTGAGGCCGTCGCCCGCCATCACGCCAAGGGCAGGCTGACCGTGCGCGAGCGCATTGCCGCGCTGGTGGACGAGGATACGTTCGAGGAGCACGGCCGTACCGCCGGTTATGGCGAATATGACGAGAAGGGCCGCCTCAAGAGCTTCTCGCCCGCCAATTACGTCACCGGGCTGGCGCGCATCGGCGGGCGGCTGGTGGCCGTGGGCGGCGAGGATTTCACCCTCAAGGGCGGCTCGCCCAATGCCGCGGGCCTGCGCAAGAGCGTCTATGCGGAAGAACTGGCGCTCACCTGGCGCGTGCCGCTGGTGCGCCTGCTCGAAGGGGGCGGTGGCTCCATCCGCGCCTCGAAGGGGGAGCGGCCCTCGGGCAGCCCGGTCTATGCCGAGCCGCGCTTCGCCTCCATCGCCCGCTGCCTGGCGGAAGTGCCCGTGGCTTCCGCCGCGCTGGGCCCCGTGGCGGGCTTTCCCGCGGCGCGGCTCGCCGCCTCCCATTTCTCGGTGATGGCGGAATCCACCGCGCAGGTGATGATCGGCGGCCCGGCGCTGGTGGAGCGCGCCCTGGGGCAAACCGTCACCAAGGAGGAACTGGGCGGCGGCCAGGTGCATCTGAAAAGCGGCGCGGTGGACAATGGCGCCGCGGACGAATTCGCGGCCATCGACCAGATCCGCCGTTTCCTCAGCTATCTGCCCGGCCGCGCGGGCGCGCGTGCGCCGGTTCTCGAAACCACCGATCCCGAAACCCGCGCCGAGGAAGAGTTGTTCGACATCGTGCCGCGCGACCGGCGCAAGCCCTTCGACATGCGCAAGGCCATCAGCCTGGTGATGGATAAGGACAGTTTTTTCGAGATGACCCGCGGTTACGGCCGCGGACAGATCACCGGGCTGGCCCGGCTCAAGGGGCTGCCCGTGGGCGTGCTCGCCAATGACGGGCGCATCTATGCCGGCGCCATGACAGCGAACGGGGCGCAGAAGGTCCGCCGCTTTCTCGACATGTGCAACAATTTCGGCCTGCCCGTGGTCAGCTTCGTGGACGAGCCCGGTTTCATGATCGGTCCGGACTCGGAAAAAGCGGGCACCATCCGCCACGGCACGGCGGCGGTCATGGCGGCGGTGCAGTCGCGCGTGCCCTGGGCCAGCGTGATCGTGCGCAAGGCCTATGGCGTGGCGGCGGCGGCCCATTTCGGGCCCGAGGGCTACGTTCTTTCCTGGCCGTCAGCCGAGACGGGCGCGCTGCCGCTGGAGGGCGGGGTGGCGGTCGCCTTCGGCCGCGACATCGCTTCGGCCGACGACCCGGAAGCCAAACGCGCCGAACTCGAAGCCATGCTGGCCGCCGCCCGCACGCCCTTTCCGGCGGCGGAGACATTCTCCGTACACGAAATTATAGACCCGCGCGAGACGCGGGAATTCCTGTGCCGCTGGGCAGGCTGGCTGGGCCCGCGCCTCGACGCGCTGAGCGGGCCGTACGCCCCGGGAATCCGGCCGTGAGGGGGG
>JBKHIN010000305.1:0-4179 GCA_046538635.1 Alphaproteobacteria bacterium | reverse complement strand
GAATTGCGAGCTGACCTTGCACCTGCAGAATGAAATATTTTTTGCGCCTCCCACCGCGTTCCGGCGTAGCCTCGCCCATGCGCGATTTCACGAGGCCCTTCCTTTCAAGCCTTTCAAGCGTCGTATAGAGCGCCCCGAGCGAAACGTCGTTGTCGCAAACTTCAACCAAATGCCGTCGAATCGACATGCCATAGGCATTCTCCCGAAGGTTCCGCACGGCCTGCATTACTTGCAGTTCGAACGTCCCCAGTATGGGTACGCGGTGTTCAGCCATCGTCCTTGCTCCTGTTTCCTACATTGTAGGCATCGCAACTCCTACATTGTAGGAAATTTGATGTCAAGGAGTTACGGCATTCTGCTCACTTTCCCTCCCACCCCGGCTCCCGCCCTTTCCCTCGGCTTCCCCTCCCGCTATCCTGCCCGCCAAGCACCACACACGTCCGCATTCGGGGAGGGCGGCGATGGCGGGAGGGGAAGACACGGGCGGCAACGCGCCCAGGGGCGGCAATGCGCCCGGCGGCGCCGAAGTCTATCACCACGACAGCGAAAACGTGCCCGCCCATACGCGGCACGACCGGGAAACGCTCAGTGAGGAGAAGGTTTCCGCCTACTGGAAGGCGAATATCCGGCTGCTCCTGGGCCTGCTCGCGGTGTGGGCGGTGGTGGGCTACGGGCTGTCCATCTTCTTCGTGGACGAACTGGACAACATCCGCTTCTTCGGCTTCAAGCTGGGCTTCTGGTTCGCGCAGCAGGGGTCGATCTATGTCTTCGTCGTACTGATCTTCGTTTACGCCTGGGCCATGAAGCGCATCGAGCGGCGCTTCGGCGTGGACGACGACGAAGGCTGAGGGGGCGGGCTCATGGACCGGACGCAACTGCTCACCTACATCTTCGTCGGCCTGTCCTTCGCGCTTTACATCGGCATCGCCTGGTGGTCGCGCGTGGCCTCCACGCGGCAGTTCTATGTGGCGGGCGGCGGCGTGCATCCGGTCGTCAACGGCATGGCCACCGCCGCCGACTGGATGAGCGCGGCATCCTTCCTTTCGATGGCGGGCATCATCGCCTTTGTGGGGCGCGACGGCGCGGTCTATCTCTTGGGCTGGACGGGCGGCTATGTGCTGCTGGCCCTCCTGCTGGCGCCATACCTGCGCAAGTTCGGCCAGTACACCGTGCCCGACTTCATCGGCGAGCGCTATTACTCCCAGGCCGCGCGCGCCGTGGCGGTGGTGTGCCTGATCTTCGTCTCCTTCACCTATGTGGCCGGGCAGATGCGCGGCGTGGGCATCGTGTTCTCCAACTTCCTGCAGGTGGACATCACCACGGGCGTGATCGTGGGCATGGTGATCGTCTTCTTCTACGCCGTGCTGGGCGGCATGCGCGGCATCACCTATACGCAGGTGGCGCAATACTGCGTGCTGATCTTCGCCTATACGGTGCCCGCCATTTTCATCTCCCTGCTGATCACCGGCGTGCCCCTGCCGCAGATCGGCCTGGGCTCGACGCTGGCCGACGGGTCCGGGACCTACCTGCTCCACGCGCTCGACCGGACGATTCAGGACCTGGGCTTCGAGCCCTATACGGACGGGCGCAAATCCACCATCGACATGTTCGCCATCACCGCGGCGCTGATGGTGGGCACGGCGGGCCTGCCCCATGTGATCGTGCGTTTCTTCACCGTGCCCCGGGCCTCCGACGCGCGCTGGTCGGCCGGCTGGGCGCTGGTGTTCATCGCCATTCTCTACACCACCGCGCCCGCCGTGGCGGCCTTCGCGCGCTACAATTTCGTCGATACGGTTCACGGTAAGGAATACGCGCAGGAAGTGCCCGGCTGGTTCAAGACCTGGGAGGATACGGGCCTTCTCGCGTGGAAGGACAAGAATAATGACGGCGTGGTGCAATACGGGCCGGGCCCGGCGCTCGATCCGGTCACGCCGGATTTCGAGGGCCCGCCGGACAGCAAGCTCGTGCGCGGCGATCACGGCCAGCGGCTGGTAAAAAATGCGCCTACGGAGAATGTGAACGAAGTCTATGTGGACCGGGACATCATGGTGCTCGCCAATCCGGAGATCGCGCAACTGCCGCCCTGGGTGATCGCCCTTGTCGCAGCGGGCGGGCTGGCGGCAGCGCTCTCCACCGCGGCGGGGCTCCTGCTCGTGATCTCGAGCGCGCTCTCCCACGACATCCTCAAGAAGATGTTCCGCCCCGAGATGAGCGACGGCGAGGAACTGGCCTGGGCGCGTTTCGCCGCCGTGGTGGCGATCATTATTGCGGGGCTGGCGGGCATCTATCCGCCCGATTTCGTGGCCGCCGTGGTGGCCTTCGCCTTCGGGCTCGCCGCCTCCTCGCTGTTCCCGGCGATCTTCATGGGCATCTTCACCAAGCGCATGAACCGCCCGGGCGCGATCGCGGGCATGGTGGCGGGGCTTGCCTTCACCGCCACCTATATCGCGTGCTTCAAGCTCTTCGGCGTCTGGCCCGATACGGCGGAATACTGGCTGTTCGGCATTTCGCCCGAAGGTATCGGCGTGGTGGGCATGGTCATCAATTTCGCCGTCGCCGCCGGTGTGGCCGCGTTCACGGCGAAACCGCCCGACGCGGTGCAGGACCTGGTCGACGACATCCGCGTGCCCTCGGGCGCGGGAATAGCGCACCGGCACGCTGCAACCTCGTGATCGCAATGAGTGTATTGACAGCGCTGCATCCGGTGCATACACCGGTAGCCAATCAGGGAGGCGAGGTGCCGCCACGCGAAGACGGACTGAAGCCGCCCGGGTTCTCGGAGCCGGGATGAGCAGCCTGACAAGAATGTCCTCTCGATGCGCGCCGCAGTCAAAGATCGCATTGACAGCGTTGCACGCTCTGCTATTATGCGATCATCCAGTGAGGGAGGGTCCCGTGGCCAGCATCACCGTTCGCAATCTAGACGAAGCCACCAAGGCTGAATTGCGCGTGCGTGCGGCCCGGAACGGCCGCTCCATGGAGGAGGAAGTGCGCTCGATCCTGCGTCAGGCCGTGAAGGGAGAGGGGCCGCAGGGTTTTGCCGAGGGGCCGGCCGCGCCCATCAAGACGAAGAGTTTGGGCGAGCTGATCCATGATCGTTTTGCCGAGGCTGGCGGGCTTGATTTTGAGTTGCCGCCCCGCGAGCCGCTTCCGCCGCCGGTTGACTTCGGCAAATGATTATTCTCGATACGAACGTGCTCTCCGAATTCATGCGGCCGAGACCGCATGAAGCGGTCATGAGATGGATCGAGGATTTCTTTCCCCGGGATCTCTACACGACAGCCATTACGGTCGCGGAAATTCAAAGGGGCATCTGCCTTCTGCCGGACGGGCACCGCCGCCGGTTGCTGGCCGATGCGGCCCGGGACGTTTTCGAACTCTACATGCAGGACCGGATTCTGCCGTTCGATTCCCATGCCGCAGAGGCATTCGCGGAGATCGCCGCCAGACAGCGGAACAGGGCCCAATCGTTGAAGGCGTTCGATGCCCAGATCGCGGGTATCGCAAGGTCGAACGCCGCCAAACTCGCCACTCGGAATGTCCGGGATTTTCAGGACTGCGGCGTCCGGGTACTGAACCCCTGGGACACCTGACACCGCCGAAGCTTCTCCGGCCCCCCGATTGCCTCTCCCTTCCGCTTGTGGAATAAGGGGCAAAACCCGAACATCGCCGGAATGATTCAACGGAATGAGAGGCCATGGCCGGACATTCACAGTTCAAGAACATCATGTACCGCAAGGGCGCGCAGGACGCGAAGCGCTCCCGCATGTTCTCCAAGCTGGCGCGCGAGATCACCGTCGCCGCCAAGCTGGGCGGTCCCGATGCGGACGCCAATCCGCGCCTGCGCCTCGCCATCCAGGCCGCGCGCGGCCAGAACATGCCCAAGGACAATATCGAGCGCGCCATCAAGAAAGCGCAGGGGAACGATTCGGAAAATTACGAACTGGTCCGCTATGAGGGTTTCGGCCCGGGCGGCATCGGCGTCATCGTCGAGGCGCTGACCGACAACCGCAACCGCACCGCGGGCGAGGTGCGTTCCACCTTTTCCAAGCATGGCGGCAATCTGGGCGAGACGGGCAGCGTCTCCTTCATGTTCGACCATGTGGGCGCCATCGTCTATCCGCCGGAGACGGGCGACATGGAATCCATGCTCGAAGCCGCCATCGAGGCGGGTGCGGA
>JBKHIN010000304.1:0-4195 GCA_046538635.1 Alphaproteobacteria bacterium | reverse complement strand
CCCCACTGGACTCCCGCCGCCGCGCGTGTAGGCTCTCAGCCGAACGGGGAGGTGCGCCGACCTGATGCGCCGCGCCCGGCCCCAAGGCCGGAGCGAACGGCCACAAGGCAGGCGCCGGTAGCCGGGGGAGTCTCAAGCCCATGCCCATGACGGCCCTGATCGCGAGCCGCGTCGTGCAGGCCATCGCCGTGATGCTGGTGGTGGTGGCCCTGGGCTTCATGCTCTCGCGCTATGTGGGCGACCCCATCAACAATCTCGTCGGCCAGGAGGCCTCGCTGGAGGACCGCGAGCGCCTGCGCGAGCAGCTTGGCCTCGACGACCCGGTGCCCGTGCAGTTTGCCCGCTTCGTGGGCGACGCGCTGCGGGGCGAATTCGGCGTCTCGCTCCAGACCCAGCGCGAGGTGTCCGAACTGATCGCCGAGCGCCTGCCCGCCACCGTGGAACTGGTCGCCGTCTCCGCCGTCTTCGCCACCGTGTTCGGCATCGCCTTCGGCATTTTCACCGCCATCTTCCGCGACCGGCCGGGCGCGCCCATACGGCGATTTCTCGCCGATACGGTAATGACGCTCTCGCTTGTCGGCGTCTCCCTGCCCACCTTCGTCATCGGTATCCTGCTCATTCTGGTCTTTGCGGTGCAGCTCGACTGGCTGCCCTCCTTCGGGCGGGGGGAGACCGTGGATCTGGGCGGCTGGACCACGGGGCTGCTGACCGTGGGTGGCTGGCGGGCCATCCTCATGCCCGCCGTCACGCTGGGCCTCTATCAGCTCACGCTGATCCTGCGGCTGGTGCGCGCGGAAATGCTGGAAGTGCTGCGCACGGACTATATCCGCTTCGCCCGCGCGCGGGGCCTGCACGACCGGGCCATCTATTTCGGCCATGCGCTGAAGAACACGCTCTTGCCCGTCATCACCATCATCGGCCTCAATATCGGCGGGCTGGTGGCCTTTTCCATCGTTACCGAGACGGTGTTCCAGTGGCCGGGCATGGGGCTGCTCTTTATCCAGGCGGTACGCTTCGCCGATATCCCGGTCATGTCCGCCTATCTGGTGATGATCAGCGCCGTCTTCGTGCTCATCAATCTGATCGTGGACATTCTCTATGTGGTGATCGACCCGCGCCTGCGGGTGGAGCGTTCGAGCATGGGAGGCGCTGCATGAGCGAAGCCGTCACCGCCGCGCCGCTGAAGACCCGCGGCGTCTGGACCCGCTTCGGGCAGTCCGACCTCTGGTACTCCTTCACCCGCAAGCCGCTGGTGATGGCCGCCGCCGCCCTCACCCTGCTCTTCTTCCTGGCGGCGGCCTTCGCGCCCGTCATCGCGCCGCAGGATCCGTTCAACCCGGCCGAACTGGACCTCATGGATTCCGAACTTCCGCCCGCCTGGGCGGAGGAAGGCAGCGGTGAATATCTGCTGGGGACGGACAACCAGGGCCGCGATATTCTCTCGACGATCATGTATGGGAGCCGCATTTCCCTTCTGGTGGGCTTCGCCTCCGTGCTGTTTGCGGTCGTCGTGGGCGTGGGCGTGGGGCTGCTCTCTGGCTTCATCGGGGGCTGGGTGGACTCCGCCCTCATGCGCCTCGCCGACATTCAGCTTACCATTCCCGCCATTTTGATCGCCCTCATGGTGGACGGCGTGGCGCGCACCCTGCTGCCCGAAGGCACGCGCGAGGAACTGGCCATCCCCGTGCTGATTTTCGCCATCGGCATTTCCACCTGGCCGCAATATGCGCGCGTCGTGCGCTCCGGCACGATGTCGGAAAAAACGCAGGACTATGTCGCCTCCGCGCGCATCATCGGCACGCCGGGCCCGGTGATCCTGTTCCGGCACATATTGCCCAACATTCTGGGCCCGGTGCTGGTGATCGGCACCATCGGCCTGGCGCTCGCCATCATCCTGGAGGCGACGCTGTCCTTCCTGGGCGTGGGCGTGCCGCCCACCACGCCGTCGCTGGGCACGCTGATCAAGGTGGGCGAGCAGTTCCTCTTTTCCGGGCAATGGTGGATCACCGTGTTTCCCTCCGCCGCGCTGGTATTGCTGGCGCTTTCGGTCAACCTTCTGGGGGATTGGCTGCGCGACGCGCTCAATCCGCGGCTGCGGTGAGGGCGGCCATGACCGAGGCGCTGCTTTCCATCCGCAATCTTAGCATCGAGATCCCGACGCGGGACAAGATTCTGACGCCGGTGGAGGGCGTGAGCTTCGACGTGATGCCGGGCGAGATACTGGGCGTGGTGGGGGAATCGGGCGCGGGCAAATCGCTCACGGGCACGGCGGTGATCGGCCTGCTGGACCCGCCGGGGCGCATCGGCGGCGGCGAAATCCGCTTCCTGGGAAGGCGCATCGACAATCTGCCGCCCGAACAGATGCGCCGCCTGCGCGGGGCGGAGATCGGGATGATCTTCCAGGACCCGCTGACCTCGCTGAACCCGCTATACACCGTAGGCCAGCAACTGACCGAAACCCTGCGCACCCACCAGAATATCAGCCCGGCGGAGGCCCGGGCCCGCGCGATCGGCCTTCTGGAAGAGGTGGGCATCCCCGCCGCCGAACGGCGTTTCGATCAGTATCCCCATGAATTCTCCGGGGGCATGCGCCAGCGCGTGGTGATCGCCCTCGCGCTCGCCAACGACCCGAAGCTCATTATCGCGGACGAGCCCACCACCGCGCTGGACGTCTCCGTGCAGGCGCAGATCATTGCGCTGCTCAAGCGTCTGGCGGCGGATCATGGCGCCTCGGTGATCCTCATCACCCACGACATGGGCGTGATCGCCGAAACCGCCGACCGGGTGGCGGTGATGTATGCCGGGCGCATCATGGAGATCGGCCCCGTCGAACATGTGGTGAAAAACCCCAGCCATCCCTACACGCAGGGCCTCATGGCCTCCATCCCCCGCATCGGCCACGGGCCGGAGCGGCTCAGCCATATCAAGGGGGCCATGCCGCGGCCGGGCTCCGTGCCGCCCGGCTGCCCGTTCCATCCGCGCTGTCCTTACGTGTTCGAACCCTGCGACAAGGAGCGCCCGGAACTGATGCAGGGCCCGAACTCGCTCGCCGCCTGCTGGCTGCTGGACGAGGAGAAGGCGCATGGCTGAACCGGGCGCCATTTTCCGGGCCGAGCGGGTGTCGAAGATTTTCGACCTGTCTCCGCCCCTGTTCCTCCGGCTGCTGACCGGCGGCGGGCGCGTTCTGCTGCCGGCCGTGGACGGCGTCAGCCTGTCGGTGGAGAAAGGCAGGACCTTCGGCCTGGTGGGCGAGTCCGGTTGCGGCAAGTCCACCCTCGCGCGTCTCGCCGTGGGGCTGATGCGGCCCTCCGCCGGAAGCATCGCATTCTCGGGACGGCCCGTGCGCGCACCGGGCGGCGGCGGGGCGCTGGGGCGCGGGCGGCTGCAGATGATCTTTCAGGACCCGTTCGCCAGCCTCAATCCGCGCTGGCGGGTGCGCGACATCATCGCCGAGCCCATGCGCGCAAGGGGGCTGTCGCGCGCCGAACGCCGGGCGCGGGCGGGCGAACTGCTGGAACAGGTGGGGCTCGCGGCCGCCGACGGCGAAAAGTTTCCGCACGAATTTTCGGGCGGCCAGCGCCAGCGCATCTCCATCGCAAGGGCGCTGGCCAGCGAGCCGGACTTTCTGGTGCTGGACGAGCCCACCTCGGCGCTCGACGTCTCGGTGCAGGCGCAGATTCTCAACCTCATGCGCGATTTGCAGGAACGCCTCGGCCTCACCTATCTGTTCATCAGCCATGACCTGGCGGTGATCTCCCATGTGGCCGACCGGGTGGGCGTGATGTATCTGGGCCGGATCGTGGAAACCGCGGAGGCGGAGCAGTTGTTCCGGGAACCGCGCCATCCCTACACGCGCCTGCTCATGGACGCCGTGCCCGATCTCGACCGGCGGGGCATCGAACGGCGCGCGGGCAAGGGCGACGTGGCGAACCCGCTCAACCGCCCCTCCGGCTGTCACTTTCATCCGCGCTGCCCCTATGCCAACGAGCGCTGCCGCGTGGAAGACCCGAAACTGCTCGAGGATGCGAAGGGCGCGGCCGCCTGCCACGCGGTGGAAGAAGGCCGGCTGCCGAAATGGGAAGGCACGTAGGGCCGGGCGGCCGGTCCCCGGCAGATCGTCAGCCCGTATCGAACGCCTCGAGCGCCGCCATTGCCTGTTTGCTGGCGTAGTAGAGCGGGGTTTCGCCCCGCTCGG
>JBKHIN010000303.1:0-4200 GCA_046538635.1 Alphaproteobacteria bacterium | reverse complement strand
TGGCCCCGGCCCAGGAACTCGATCTCCGGATAGCGCTCTTTCAGGCCCCGGGCCTTCGCCCAGTCGTGCAGGGCGCGCGCCGCCCGCAGGACCAGATTGGCCCCGGCCGGCTCCGCACGCAGCGGCCCGGCATGAGGCCCTTCGATCCGCAGGCTGAGCGAATCAGCGGGCGCGGCCGTCACCACGTCGCCGGCATCCGCGAACACCACCAGACTGTCGAGCAGATGGTAGCCGTCGCCGCGTTTGCCCGTGACATGCAGGGTGAGATTGACCTTGGCGGGCGCAAATTCGCGCACCGCCCCGGCGTTTGCGCCCCCGCTCACGAACCGGACGTGCCGGTGGCGGCGGCCGTGGGCGCCGTCAGGCCGAATTCCAGTTTGCGGCGAATGACCCTGGAATGCTCCGCACCGGGTTTGAGTTTCAGCACCCGCTCCCACTGAAAGCGGGCTTCGATGCGCCGCCCGGCCATCCAGTAGGCGTCGCCCAGATGCTCGTTGATGCTGGGATCGCCGGGCTCAAGCTCGGCCGCGCGTTCCAGATGGCGCACGGCCTTGTCGTATTCGCCCAGCCGGAAATGGGCCCAGCCCAGACTGTCGATCAGATAGCCGTCATTGGGGCGGCGCTCCACCTTGGCGCGGATTTCGAGGGCCCGTTTGACCATGCCCATGGCTTCGCGCACGCGCTGGCCCCGGTCGATCCAGGAATAGGCCAGATAGTTCAGGACCTCCGGCTGATCGCCATTGAGGCGCAGGGCCTGTTTGAGACTGTCCTCCGCCTCCGGCCAGCGGCCGGAGCGTTCCAGCGAAACGCCGTGATAGAAGAACAGGGGCCAGTGGTTCTCTTTCACCTCGTCCAGCATGGCGATGGCCTGCCCGTAGACGTCCGCCGCCTCGGCAAAGCGAGAACTCATGCGCAGCATGGTGGCGAGGGTGGCCACCGATTCCAGATCCTGCGGATCTTCCGCGGCCAGACGGCGCATGGAGGCGATGGCTTCCTCGTTACGGCCCATCTTGTGCAGATATTGCGCGATCTGGATGCGCGCCTGCCTCGCGTAGATCGAGGTGCGGTCCACGCCGCCCAGAATGCGGATGGCGGCCGAATAGCGTTTGATGCCGCCGTAGAGATCGGCCAGCAGAATCCGCGAGGCGGGGAAGTTGGGCCTCAGATGCAGGGCCAGTTGCAGATACAGGAGCGGCAGGTCCACCCGCTGATGACGGGCCGCGAGAAAGGCGGAGACGCCGAAAATGGCCTCGGCGAGCCCCGCGCGCGCATTGGGCGCCAGCGCCGGCGGGCGCAGCCCTGCATGGGCGCGCGCCAGATCTTCCGCCACGATGCGGCTGTCCGACACACGCTCGAGATAATCCTCATACACGGCGATGGCGGCATCGGTCCGGCCGATGCGTTCCAGAAAGCGGCCATAGGCCTGCACCACGCGCAGGCCGCCGCCGCGATTGTCTTCGCGCGCGACCGCATAGGCCTTTTCCGCATCCCCCGTGCGGAGACCAATCTCGTAAATCAGGGCCTTCTGGAAAGCGGTGAACCCGTGCAGTCCCGTATTCGAGGCGACTTCGTCGAGAATTTCTACAGCCTTCTTCGTCTGACGCTGGTCGGCATAGCTCCAGGCGCGCACCAGAGACTCCACCAGTTCCGTAAACGGACCGTCGCCGGTGCGATCCAGATGGCGGCGGGCGACCGCGTGTTTGTGGTGCTTGAAGGCGTCGATGGCGAGCACAAGACGCGCCAGCCGGTCGTTGGACCGGTCGAGCACGATGCGGCGCGCCAGTTCCTGCGCGTCGTCCATGCGGCCATCGGAAATATCGAGCAGGAAAGTGCGCTGCAAAATGACCTGATTGTGGGGGTCCTCCGCCAGGGCCCGGCCGTAGAAGGTGGCCGCCAGCGACGTATCCCGCTGGGTGTTCGCGAAGCGGCCGGCCAGATAGTTGCCGAACGCCGACTCGGCGGCAGCCACCTGCAGCTTGTCGCGCCGCAGCGGCGACCCCACCCCCTCATGGGCACACCCCCCCAGCATGACGACGGCGAGAATGCCCGTCAGCGCCAGTCGAAAGCGATGCCACAAAACAGTCAGACCAAGATTCTGCATTCTTTCCCCATTCGAACCCACCGGACAGCCGGCATGACCTTTCTTCGGCCGCCGGTCATGCAAGCTCGCGACCAATTGTATCCCTAATCGGGCGTTAACGGCTACCGTTTGGCGATCTTTGCGAACGGCACGGCAGGCGCCGGGGGCAGCCGTCGGCAGGAGCGAAGAGTCAGGGGGAAGCCGGGGGCGGGAGCGCAGAACGCCCCTGCCCTCGACTCACATGTTCGGGTAATTCGGACCGCCGCCGCCTTCGGGAACCACCCAGTGGATGTTCTGGGTGGGGTCCTTGATGTCGCAGGTCTTGCAGTGCACGCAGTTGGAAGCGTTGATCTGGAAGCGCGGGTTTTCGCCCGCGTCGTCGTAGACGACTTCGTAGACATTGGCCGGGCAGTAGAGCCGCGCCGGTTCGCCATATTCGGGCAGGTTGTATTCGATGGGTACCGTCGGGTCCTTCAGTTGCAGGTGCACCGGCTGATCTTCCTCGTGATTGGTGTTGGAGACGAAGACCGAGGACAGCTTGTCGAAGGTGAGCACCCCGTCCGGCCTGGGATATTCCGGCTTCGGCGCCTTGTCCGCCTTGACCAGGGTCGCATGGTCGGGCTTGCCGTGGCGCAGGGTGCCGAACAGGCTGAAGCCGAAAAGCTGGTTCATCCACATGTCGAACCCGCCCAGCGGCACGCCCAGCACCGTGCCGAACTTGCTCCACAGCGGCTTGACGTTGCGCACCCGTTTCAAATCCCTGAACACGAAGGAGCCGCGATAGGCCTTCTCATAGGCCGCCAGCTCGTCATGGGCGCGCCCGCCCTGGACGGCGTCGAAGGCCGCTTCCGCCGCCAGCATGCCGGTCTTCATGGCGTTGTGCGTGCCCTTGATGCGGGGCACGTTCACGAACCCCGCCGAACAGCCGATCAGCGCGCCGCCGGGAAAGGTGAGCTTGGGCACGGACTGATGGCCCCCTTCGGTAATCGCCCGCGCGCCGTAGGAGATGCGTTTGCCGCCCTCCAGGAAGTGGCGGATTTTCGGATGCAGCTTCATGCGCTGGAATTCGTCGAAGGGCGAGAGCCACGGATTCCAGTAGTTCAAGTGGATCACGAAGCCAATGGAAACCTGGTTGTTCTCCGCGTGGTGATACATGAAGGTGCCGCCGCCGGTCTTGTCGTCCAGCGGCCAGCCCATCGTATGCACCACCAGTCCCGGCTTGTGCTTCGCCGGATCGATCTCCCACAGTTCCTTCAGGCCGATGCCGAATTTCTGCGGCTCGCGGCCCTCTCCGAGCTTGAACTCCTGGATCAGCGATTTGGCGAGCGAACCGCGCACCCCTTCGCCGATCAGCGTGTATTTGCCGTGCAGTTCCATGCCCGGCTGGAACGTGTCCTTCTCCGAGCCGTCCCGGGCGACGCCGAAATCATTGGTCACCACGCCCTTGATGCTGCCGTCTCCGTTGCGCACCAGGTCGGCCGCCGCGAAGCCCGTGTAGATTTCCACGCCCATCGCCTCGGCCTGTTCGGCCAGCCAGCGGCAGACATTGCCCAGGCTGACGATATAGGCGCCGTTGTTGCTCATCAGCGGCGGCATCATGAAGTTGGGAAAGCGGGTGGCGCCCTTCTCGCTCAGGAAATAGAAGCGGTCCTCGGTCACCGGCGTGTCGAAGGGGCCGCCCATGTTCTTCCAGTCGGGCAGCAGTTCGTTCAGCGCCGCCGGATCGACGACGGCGCCGGAGAGAATGTGCGCGCCCACTTCCGATCCCTTCTCCAGCACCACGACGGAGAGGTCGGTTTCCTTTTCCCGGGCGAGTTGCTTCAGACGAATCGCCGCCGACAGTCCCGCCGGTCCGGCGCCCACGATCACCACGTCGTAGGCCATGGATTCCCGTTCCACACCGTCCTCCTTTTGTCTTGCTCCGGCCGGGCCGCCCGTCCCTTACCCCGCCGGTCCCGGATTCGCGCCGCAGTCTAACAGCAGCGGGGGCGGGCTTCGCTTGCGACAAAGAGTTCCACGAAATCTCCGGCTGTGTCCGGCCGCGTGCGCGCATTCGCATTTGCCGGAACCGCCCGGACCGGTAGACTGCGGCGTCATGACGGACCGGGAAGGGATGGCGC
>JBKHIN010000302.1:0-4206 GCA_046538635.1 Alphaproteobacteria bacterium | reverse complement strand
GCGTACTCTCGCGCCATGCCCTGCGCAATGCGCTTGCGGGAGACGTTCCCGGCGGCGGCAGGCTGCCCTCGATCACAGGGTCGATGATCAACGCGTTCGTCGCCAGCACCTCCGGGCTGGCGCTGCTGCTGGCGGATGCGCCTCCGGTTCGCGGCGGAACCGGTGAGCATGGAGGCGGGACATGACAGCGGACGCCCTTCGCGCCGCCGATGCGCTGAACCGGAGGTTCTTCGTGGACCATCCGCTGGATGCCGCCCGCAAGATCGAGGAATTGAAGCCGGAGGATGTCGCCGAAGCCGCTGCCCGCCAGCCCGTCAAGATCCAGGTGCCGGTCTGGCGCCGGCTGCTGCCCGAAACGGCGGCCCGGCTGCTTCTGCTCCTGCCCCGGGAAATGAGCGGACAGGTGCTGGCCGAGCTGCCCCCGGCCGAAGCCGTGCGCATTCTCGGCCATCTGGGCCCGGAGGAACAGCGGCGGCAGATGGACGGGCTCGAAAAGGCCGTGCGCACGGATCTGGAAACCCTCCTCGCATGGCCGCCCGAAACGGCGGGCAGGCTGATGAATACGCGGGTGAGAACCTCGCGTCCGGAAACCCCGGTGGGCGTGGCACTGCAGCAAATGCGCGAGAAGGGCATGAAGACCGCGCGCAGCCTGTTCCTCACGGATGATGCTCACCGCCTGACCGGGCGCGCGGACCTGGCCGATCTGGCGCTCGCCGCCGCCGAAACGCCGCTTTCCGAATTGAGACAGCCGGTTCCGGTCACCGTGCGCCCCACCGATCCGCTGGCGGACGTTACCGAAGCCTTCGAAACCCACCGCATTCTGGATCTGCCCGTGGTGGACCTGGACGGCGTCTTTCTGGGCGCGGTGACCCACGATGATCTCGCCCAGACCATTCACCAGGACGCCACGCTCGACATCCAGACGATGGTGGGCGCGAGCAAGGAGGAGCGCGCGCTGTCCGGCCCGCTGTTCACCGTGCGCAAGCGCATGCCCTGGCTGCAGGTCAATTTGCTTACGGCCTTTCTCGCCGCAGCCGTGGTGGGCGTGTTCGAGAGCACCATTGCCCGGGTCACGGCGCTTGCCGTGCTCCTGCCGGTGGTCGCAGGCCAGTCCGGCAATGCGGGCGCACAGGCGCTCGCCGTCACCATGCGCGGGCTCGCGCTGCGGGAAATCACCGTCCGCCAGTGGAGCCGGGTGATGCGCAAGGAGGTCAGTGCGGGGCTGCTCAACGGAATCGCCGTCGCCTCCACCTGCGGCATCGGCGTTTATATCTGGAGCGGGTCGCCGGGCCTGGTCGCGGTGATTTGCGCCTCGATGATCCTGGCGATGGTGACGGCGGGCTTTGCGGGCGCGCTCATCCCCATCGTGCTGACGCGGCTGGGGCAGGATCCGGCGACTGCATCGTCCATCGTCCTGACCACGGTGACCGACGTCGCCGGGTTCTTTTCCTTCCTCGGCATCGCGACCCTGTTGATGCAATGGCTCGTTTGATTCCGGGACGGCGCAGCGGCGCTGGCGCCATGACGCCCGGATAAAGCCCGGCGCGGGGCCTTTCATTTCCGGCCGCCGCCATTAAGTCAAACAGTGTCGAAAGAGAACAACTTCAGGCAGGAGGGCGCGATATGGACATTCCCCACGACACCTGGATTGTGGTCGCCGACGGGGAGAAATTTCTCCTTCTGCGGAACGAGGGGGACGAGGAATATCCCAATTTCCAGGTCATCACCCATCACGAAGTCCCCAATCCGCCCACCCGCGAACAGGGAACCGGCCAGCCGGGGCGCTTTGACGATGTGGGCGTGGGGAAGAGCGCCGTCGAACAGACCGACTGGCACTGGCTGGGCAAGGAACGGTTCGCAAAGGATCTCGCCGAAAAACTGCATGACTGGGCCTACCGCAAACGCTTCGGCAAGCTGATCGTGGTGGCCGCGCCCAAAATCCTGGGCGTCCTGCGCCCCAACTATCACGAGGAGGTGCAAAGGCGCCTGCTCGGCGAGGTGGACAAGGACCTCAGCAATCACACGGTCCGGAAAATGGAACAGATTCTCAAGGAAAGTTGAGCCCGGCGCGCCGCCCCGGAACCGGCTTGCGTTGCTTTCGTTTACCGTGCGAGGGCCGCAAGGATGCAGGAAGAGTACAGAAAGAAACGCGATTTCTCCCGGACGCCGGAACCCGAGGGTGGGCCGAATCGCCCGGGCAAGGCGCCCCGCTTTGTCATTCAGCAGCATGACGCGTCCACGCTGCATTACGATTTCCGTCTCGAGATCGGGGACGTATTGAAGTCCTGGGCCGTGCCGAAAGGTCCGTCCACGGATCCCGGCGACAAGCGTCTGGCGATGCCTACCGAGGATCATCCGCTGGACTACGCGGATTTCGAAGGGGTGATTCCGGAAGGCGAGTATGGCGCGGGCACCGTGATCGTCTGGGACCGCGGCGCCTACGAGAACATCACCGAAAAGGACGGCGAAATCCAGCCGGCGGAGCAGGCGCTCGAAAACGGCCATCTGCTGATCCGTCTGCATGGAGAAAAACTTCGCGGCGGCTATGCGCTTCAACGGATTGGAAAGGGCGGCGGTGCCCGCTGGCTGCTCGTCAAGATGGATGACGAGGCGGCCGATGCCCGCCGGAATCCGGTGTCCACCGAGCCCAAGTCGGTCCTCTCCGGGCGCACGCTGAAGGAGGTCGAAAGGGAAGGCGGCGATAATGGCCGGGCCGGGGACGGGCGCTGACCGGTTTGAGGCGCCGGGAAGGAAAGCCGATGACGGGCTGGAAGGACAGTCTGACGCAGGAGGAACGCAGCGCCCTCGAGCGCGCGGAGCTTCCCGGGCGCATCGCGCCCATGCTGGCCACGCTGACCCATGATCGTTTCTCCCGGCAGGGGTGGATCTTCGAGCGCAAGTTCGACGGCGAGCGCATCCTGGCGTTCCGGGAGGGCGGCCGCGTGCGGTTGATGACGCGCAACGGCAGGGACGTGAGCGAAACTTACCCGGAAATCGCCGCGGCGCTGGAGGATCAGGCTTGCGGCGATTTCCTCGCCGACGGCGAGGCCGTCGCCTTCGAGGGCGAAGTCACCAGTTTCTCGAAGCTCCAGCAGCGCATGCAGATCCGCAACGAGCAGGAGGCGCGCACCAGTCCCGTTTCCGTCTGGTACTACGCGTTCGATCTGCTCCACCTGGAAGGATACGCCCTGGAGAACCTGCCGCTGCGCGCGCGCAAGAAACTCCTGAAAGAGGCGCTCTCCTTCGGCGGCCGCGTGCGCTACACGCCGCACCGCGACAGGGAGGGCGAGGCGTATTACCAGGAGGCGTGCGGGAAGGGCTGGGAAGGCGTCGTCGCCAAGGACGCCGGCTCCAAATACGAGCACAGGCGCTCGCGCTCCTGGCTCAAGTTCAAATGCACGAAGGGGCAGGAACTGGTGATCGGCGGCTATACCGCGCCCGAGGGCGAACGCGATTACTTCGGCGCGTTGCTGGCCGGCTATTACGAAGAAGACAAATTGCGCTACGCCGGCCGGGTGGGGACGGGATTCGACGAAGACGACCTGCGCAGACTATACTCCATGCTCAAGGACCGGGAGACTCCAGAGAGTCCGTTTGCGGATCAAGTTCCCGGCTCCGGTGTAACCTGGGTGAAGCCCGAACTCGTTGCGGAGATCGGGTTCACCGAATGGACGCGGGCCGGGCGGCTGCGCCATCCGCGCTTTCTCGGCCTGCGCCGTGACAAGGCGGCCGAAGAGGTCGTGCGCGAGCCCCAGTAGGGCCGTTCCGAACCCGGGGCGCTTCGCCGCGGGAGGGAACGACCGCGCGCGGCCGCCGTTTCTGCCGCAAATAACAGGGATGATTGCCATGGCAGCAGAGGCGAACAGCGCAGTGCGCGAAATGCAATTCCGCAAGGTACGGGCCGACCCGTCATCCTATTATGCGAGCCCGCGCGACGTCGTCACCGACGACCGCTTCGACACGTCGCAGAAGGTGGGCATCCTCAAGCAGTGGGGGGAGGACCTGCTCAAGCTCGATCCGGAGGTGTCGGGCGCCGAACAACCCCGGTCGGAGACCGAAGTCAAGGAGGTGGCGCAGGCGATCGAGGAGCTGGGGGCGGACCCCGGCGACCTCAAATCGCGCTCGCAGTGAGAGGCGTTCCGCGCGGGGTTTTCCGTGCCCGGCAGCCGGTGCTTTTCGCACCTGTCTATGACAACAACAATTCGT
>JBKHIN010000069.1:0-10480 GCA_046538635.1 Alphaproteobacteria bacterium | reverse complement strand
ATGCCAATACAATATATCTTGCCACTGAGCTGCTATAATCCTTAGCTTCGTACCATCTCATAAACAACTCGGAAGAACGCTCTTGGTCTTCAGCAATATTATTTAAAATATTATGCATGTTCAGCCCGTTACTATTATCCTTTCTACCGGCAATTTTTATGGGACGAACGATGTTCACATAACCAGATTTTGCTATAGACTCAAAATAATTATTATTTATTGATGCTCTGCTAAAAAGTGTTGGGTTGCCCGTTTTGTTGAATTCTGAAGGAATCAGGCTCGGGAATACGTACTGGCATATTTGCTTTGCGAGATCATATCGGTCGTTACGGGGTAAATCCCACATTGCATTCTTATAGGAAATGCTATCTCTATATTTCTTTATTTCTGAGGGACTGAATATGTATATTAGCTGGCCGATGCTCAAGAAAAGCAGTCCTAAATAAATAAAAATCAATTTAGTTTGCGTGGATGCCAGAGCTTCCTCAAACTCGGAATTCTCTTCCAAAAAGGGAACAAACACCTCCGATAATTCTTTACTGAAAATGATAAGATATCCAACAAGCGGAATAAGAATGACCGATTTCATGGCAGGAGCTTGCCCGATAGTGCGGATTGAACTCCATTTTGTCCATTCCACGAACTGACGCCGAAGCCATTTAACCGCATTAGGCCGGTCAATGCCCATCCAACTCTCCCGAAACATTCAAGCGGGTTTAACATCTGCGAAGCTTCACGCCCGGCTCGTCACCGTTGGTGAACTCGACCCCGGCCGCCTCGAGGGCGCCCGTTATCGCTTCCATGTTCCGGCGGATCGGTTTTCGGCGCTCGGCCTCGAAATCCCGCACCGTGCTCCAGGCGACTCCGGCCGCTGCGGCGAGTTCGGTTTGTGTCCATTTCAACAGGCCACGGGCGGCGCGGCACTGGGCGGGCGTAATCATGCCGGACCGGTAGCCGTTTCAACCATAGCGATCAACAGAAACCGTTGACTTTGCGCCCAAATCACCTAATATAGGTCATATCATAGCGGGCCGGGCGGATTCTGGACCAATCCGCCGCGGCCCTGACCAGCACTCAAAACGGAGCTTTGAGCGATGGCTGCCCATTTCCATAGCACAACCCGCGACCTGATTCGCCATCCCGCCTCTGGCCGTCCCGCCTTCCGACGCCGGGCGACGCCGCACCGCGAAGGGCGAGCCGCCGAACCCGCGCCGCCTGTCCGCACGGGGTGAGCGCGATGCACAGGGAGGAACGGGCGCACCGCACCACGCTGGCGGACGCGGAGCGCCATGCGCGCCGGGCGCGGGAGAACGGCGAGGAGGGAAAGGCGCGGGCCTTCGAGAACATGGCCGAGCACATGCGCCGCAAGCTGAACGAGGCGGAATGGATACATAATCCGCGCACAGAATAGAATGATTCCTATCCTGTCATCCTTGGGGCCGCGCCGGTTTCCAAAGGAAAACCGGCGTGGAGCCCGAGGATCTCCGGCTTTGCTGCGCCGTTGCGGCGGCGATTGCTCGCCTCGTGCCACGATTGAGTCCTCGGTATGCCGCAGGAAGATCCTCGCGCTCGCGCTGACGCGCGACGCAAGGATGACAGGAAAGGGAGAAGGCAGTTGAGGCCGCTCAGGAGATGTTCAGGCGGGCAATTCCGGCACCGTCTCGCTCAGCCGCCCGCCCACGCGCACGGGGGCGATGAAGTTCGCCAGCCCCGTGGCGCCGTCCGTCTCCACGAACAGGCCGCAGACGGTGGCCTCGCCGCCCGCCGGTTCGAGGCGCGAGCCGGGCAGCTTGCGCACGAAGCGCTCGACGGCGGGGGCCTTTTCCATGCCGATGACGGAATCATAATCGGCGCAGGCGCCCGCGTCCGTCTGGTAGGCCGTGCCGCCGGGCAGGATCTGCATATCCGAGGTGGGCACATGGGTGTGGGTGCCCACCACCAGGCTCACCCGCCCGTCCACGAAATGGCCGATGGACATTTTCTCCGAAGTCGCCTCCGCGTGCACGTCCACGACGATGGCATCCGCCGCCTCGCGCAGGGGGCAGGCGGCCAGCTCCGCCTCCAGCGCCGCGAAGGGATCGTCCAGCGCGTCCATGAACAGGCGGCCCATGACATTGATGACCAGCACGCTCTGCCCGCCCGCGGCCTCGAACAGGCCCGAGCCGCGCCCCGGCGTGCCGGGCGGATAATTCCGTGGACGGAGGAGCCGGGGCTCGCGCTCGATATAGGTCAGCGCCTCGCGCTGGTCCCAGACATGGTTGCCGCTGGTGATCACGTGCACGCCCGCGTCGAACAGGGCATTGCAGATCTTTTCCGTGAGGCCGAAGCCGTGGGCCGCATTCTCCGCATTGGCGATCACGAAATCGGGCTCCAGCCGGCGGCGCAAACGCGGCAGATGGGCCAGCACCGCGTCGCGGCCCGGCTTGCCCACGATATCGCCCAGAAACAGCAGCTTCACGATCCGTCCCCGCTCTGAACAAAAAAATCCCCCGCCTGCGTCACGCAGACGGGGCGCGGCGCCGCCCTGGCCGTTGGAGCGCGTTCATCCCACGGACCTGCAAAGCAGGTGGGCGCCGTAATGTCCAAGACCACGGTCAAGGACAGGGACAGCTCCCTGTGGAACGAGTTAACGGCCCTGGGGAAGAAGGCTCCTGACGCACCGGGCAGCAACCGCGTCCATTGAATTTAGGCGCTTGCCAGCCGTCCGGCAATCGTCTCGATCCGCTGTGTCGCGGCCTCGACCGACTTGCGCGCCTTTTCGCGCAACTGCTCGGCTTTCGAAACTTCCGTCTCGTGCTGTTCCTTCAGCGTCTTGTAGGCGCCCTCGATCTCGCGCAGCACCGAAAGCGTCTCGGTAAGTTCGTCGGCGACCGTCAGCGAGGCCAGAAGCATCAGCCGCACATCGCTCACATCGGGCATGGATTCGGAAATCTCGCGCACATGCCGGTCCACATGGCGCGCCAGATCCTGCAGGCGCTTCTCCTCGCCGTCGTCGCAGCCCAGAATGTAGGACCGCTCATTGATGCTGACGGTGACTTCGGCCATGTCTCCTTCTCCCCTGTCCCGCGAAGGGACACGCATGGGTTCCCGGCCCGGTCAGGAATCGAGAACCGTCTGAATCTTTCCGATGGCGCCGTCGATCCGCCCGGCCACCTCGCGGTTGGCCTGCTCCAGCGCCTCCTTCTCCTCGCGCAGGCGGCGGATGGTCTGGTTCGCCTTCTCCAGGGCGCGCGTCAATTGCTCGCAATCCTGCTTGAGTACGCTCAGGTCCTTGCGCAGTTGCGGCACGGATTCGGCGGCCGATTTCGCCTGGCGGAATTCTTCCGTAAGCGAATTGTATTCCAGTTCCAGCCGGTCGCGCTCCTGTTTCACGGCCGCAAGATCCATTTCGAGGCCCGGCACGCGCGCCGCCGTCTCGGAGGACTGCTCCAGCTTTTCCTTCATCTGCTGCAGATCGACGCGCAGCCCGTCGCGCGCGGAGGTAACCTCGCCCAGTTCCTTCTCCAGGTCGGGCACGCGTCCCGCCACCGTCCGGGTTTCGGACAGCTCCCCGGCGAGGCGCTCGCTCTTCTGTTTCAGGGAGTCGCGTTCCCCCGTCATGCCGGAAAGCGCCTTTTCCAGTTCCGGCACCCGGGCGGCGATCTCCTGCGTGCGGCGCAGTTTCTCGTCCAGCTCCCGGTTGCGGCTTTGAAGCTCGTCGCGCGTGCTGGTGAGGGATTCCACTTCCTTGCGCAGGCCGGGCACCTTTTCCGCCGTCGCCCCGGTCTGCTTCAACTCGTGGCGCAGCCGCTCGCCCTCCTCGCGGGCCTCGTCCCGCTTCCGGGTCATGGCGGCGAGATGGTTTTCCAGCCCCGGCACCCGCTCGGCGACCGTTTTCGTGTCCTTGAGCTGCTGGCGCAGGGTCTGAACCTCAGAGGTCAGATCGTCGCGCTTGCGGCGCATGGCGGCGATGTCGTTCTCCAGCCCGTGCACGCGCCCGGCGACCGCCTTGGTCTCGCGCAGTTCGCCGCCCAGGCGCTCCACTTCCGCCGAGAGCACGTCGCGCTCTTCCTTCAGCCCCGCCACCTCGCGGCGCAGGCCGGGGACCTGATCGGCAACCGCCTTTGTTTCCTCGAGCGATTTCGACAGCCGGTCCCGCTCGGAGCGCGTATCGCCCAGATCCTTCTCGAGGCCGGGCACCTTCTCCGCCTCGCCCTTGTAGCGGTCATGATCGGCCTGCAGGGCCTCATGGGCGCTGCGCAGCGAGCCCAGTTCCTTCCTGGCGCCTTCGAGTGCGGCTTCCGCCACGCGGGCGGCTTTCAGTTCCTGCGTCAGATGGTCCTTCTGCCGGCGAAGGGACTCGATTTCGGAACTGAGCGCCTTCTCCGCCGAGGCCACCTCGGAGCGCCGGGACTCTTCCGCCCGGTCCAGCGATTCGACAGCCGTACTCAAGCGTCCCAGGACGTCGTCGAACGTGTTCATCAACCCATCCATCAAGCAGATCCGCCGAACGGCGGACCGTGATCTCCTCGTCTATCCTAACTCTTTATGAAAACACACCTTTTTTCAACCCATGCCGCGATGCGGCTGTCCCCGCCGCCGCCCGGCTCCCCGCCCCGGACCGGCGCGGCCACGGGGGGATTGCAAAATGCGCCGGGCAGCGGGTAAATCACCGCCGATGAGTGACCAGTCGATTTCCTCCCCGTCCCAGGCGGGCGCGCCCACCCATGACGATATGGCCAATGCCCTGCGCGTTCTGGCCATGGACGCCGTGGAACAGGCCCAATCCGGTCATCCGGGCATGCCCATGGGCATGGCCGACGTGGCCACGGTGTTATTCACCCAATTCCTCAAATTCGATGCCAGCACACCTTCATGGCCGGACCGGGACCGTTTCGTGTTATCTGCGGGGCACGGCTCCATGCTGCTCTACGGCCTGCTCTACCTGCTGGGCTATGAGGACATGCCGCTGCAGCAGCTCAAGCGCTTCCGGCAATGGAGCGCGCGCACGGCGGGACACCCGGAGGTGGAGCCGTCCGCGGGGATCGAGACCACCACCGGCCCGCTGGGCCAGGGGCTCGCCACCGCCGTGGGCATGGCCATCGCCGAGCGCCATCTGGCGGCCCGCTTCGGCAGCGAACTGGTCAATCACTATACCTGGGTGCTCGCCAGCGACGGCGACCTGATGGAAGGGCTGAGCCACGAGGCCATCTCGCTGGCCGGACATCTGCGGCTCAACCGGCTGATCGTGCTCTTCGACGACAATCATGTTTCCATCGACGGGCCCACGGACCTGGCGGAAAGCGGCAACCAGCCCGCCCGTTTCGAGGCCGCGGGCTGGGCGGTGTCTTCCGTGGACGGACATAACCCGAAGGAAATTGCCTCGGCGCTGGAGGCCGCAAGGGAAAACGGCAAGCCCACCCTGATCGCCTGCCGCACGCTGATCGGCAAGGGCGCCCCCAACAAGGCGGGCACGGCCGCCGTTCACGGCGCGCCGCTGGGTACGGAGGAATGGCGCGCGGCGCGGCGCGAGCTGGGCTATGACGGGCAGCCGTTCGAAGTGCCTGACGCCGTTGTCGAGCGCTGGCGCGAGGCGGGAAGGCGCGGCAACGCCGAACGCCGGACCTGGGAAGGACGGCTGGAAGCGGCGGAGGAGACCGTGCGCGACACGTTCCTGCGCGCGCTTTCGGGCGAGCTGCCGCCCATCACCGACAAGGCGCTGACGGAATTCAAACGTCAGCTTACGGAGGAACGGCCCTCGATGGCGACCCGGAAGGCCTCCGGCGCGGTGCTGGAAAAGCTCACCGTCGCGGTGCCCGAACTGATCGGCGGCTCCGCCGACCTTACCGGTTCCGTCAACACGAAAACGAAGGCGCTCGACCTGCTCACCGCCGGCAATTACGGCGGGCGCTACATTCACTACGGCGTGCGCGAGCACGCCATGGCCGCGGCCATGAACGGCATGGCGCTGCATGGCGGGGTGGTGCCCTATGGCGGCACGTTCCTCGTCTTTTCCGATTATGCCCGTCCGGCGGTGCGGCTGAGCGCGCTGATGCGCCGGCGGGTCATCTATATCTTCACGCATGATTCCATCGGCCTGGGCGAGGACGGCCCCACCCATCAGCCGGTGGAGCATCTGGCCTCGCTGCGCGCCATGCCCAATCTGCGCGTCTTCCGGCCGGCGGACGCGATGGAAACGGCCGAATGCTGGGAGCTGGCCCTTCAGTACCGGGAGGGCCCCAGCGCCATCGTGCTGACGCGCCAGGGCGTGCCCGCCGTGCGCCAGACCGCCAACCGCGAACATTCGAGCGCCCGCGGCGGCTACCAGCTCAAATCGGCCTCCGCCGAACCGGCGGTGACGCTGATCGCCACCGGCTCGGAGGTGCAGGTCGCGCTCGAAGCCCGGGAAAGCCTGGAGGGATTGCGCATTCCCGCGCGGGTGGTTTCCATTCCCTGCTGGGAACTGTTCGCCGAACAGGACGCGGTTTACCGTAACGAAACCCTGAGGCCGGATACGTTACGTGTCGGCATCGAGGCCGCCAGCGGCTTCGGCTGGGAACGGTGGCTGGGGCCGGACGGCATTTTCATCGGCATGGATGGGTTCGGCGCCAGCGCCCCCTATCAGGACCTTTACCGCAATTTCGGCATCACCGCGGAGGCCGTGGTGCGCGCCGTCCGTGCCGCAATCGGCGGCCGGGAACCCGGAAAAAAGGCGGCGGCGAACGCCCCCTGAGCCAAGGAGAGAAATCATGGCAGTTCGTGTGGGAATCAACGGCTTCGGACGGATCGGCCGCCTCGTGCTGCGCGGCATTATCGAATCCGGGCGCGAGGACATCGAGGTCGTGGGCATCAACGATCTGGGCCCGGTGGAAACCAATGCCCACCTCTTGCGCTATGACAGCATCCACGGCCGCTTTCCGGGCGAGGTGAAGGTGGAGGGCGACACGATCGACGCCGGGCGCGGGCCCATGCGCGTCACCGCCATCCGCAACCCGGAGGAACTGCCCTGGAAGGACCTGGACGTGGACATCGCGCTCGAATGCACGGGCCTGTTCGCCGACAAGGAGAAGGCCGGCGCGCATCTGCAGGCGGGCGCGAAGCGGGTGCTCGTCTCCGCTCCGGCCAAGGGCGCGGACCTGACCGTGGTCTACGGCATCAACGACGACAGGCTGACGGCGGATCACAAGGTGGTCTCCAACGCGTCCTGCACCACCAACTGCCTGGCGCCGGTCGCCTATGTCATGCACAACGCCATCGGCATCGAGCGCGGCTACATGACCACCGTGCACGCCTATACGGGCGATCAGCCCACCCTCGACACCATGCACAAGGACCTGCACCGGGCGCGCTCGGCGGCGTCTTCCATCATTCCCACCTCCACGGGCGCGGCGCGGGCCGTGGGGCTGGTGCTGCCGGAACTCGACGGCAAGCTCGACGGCACGGCGGTGCGGGTGCCCGTCTCCAACGTCTCCATGATCGATCTGGTCTTCGACGCCGCGAAGAACGTCACCCCGGAGGACGTCAACGCCGCCGTCGTGGAAGCCTCGAAAAGCAACCGCCTGAAGGGCATTCTGGAAGTGAGCGACGCGCCGCTGGTCTCCATCGACTTCAATCACAGCCCGGCGTCGTCGAATTTCGACCTGACCCAGACACAGGTGGTGGACGGCACGCTCGTCCGGGTACTGAGCTGGTATGACAATGAATGGGGGTTCGCCAACCGCATGGCCGACACGGCCGTGGCGATGGGCAAGCTGCTCTGAGAACGCGGGAGGCGGGCGATGGGCGGCTACCGCACACTGGACGGCGCGGACGTTTCGGGCAAGCGGGTGCTCGTCCGCCTCGATCTCAACGTGCCCATGAAGGACGGCCGCGTCACCGACACCACCCGCATCGAGCGCAGCCTGCCCACCATCCGTGAGCTGAGGGAAAGGGGCGCGCGCGTCATCCTGCTCTCCCATTTCGGGCGTCCGAAAGGCAAACCCAATCCGGAAATGAGCCTGCAGCCGGTGGCGGATGCCCTGGGCGCGCAACTGGGCGCGCGGGTGGGTTTCGCCCCGGACTGCGCCGGCACGCCGGTGCTGGAGGCCGTCACCACCATGCAGGACGGCGACGTCCTCGTTCTGGAGAACACCCGCTTCCATGAGGGCGAGGAAGCCAACGATCCCGCCTTCGCCGCGGCGCTGGCCGAACTGGGCGAAGTCTTTGTCAACGACGCCTTTTCCGCCGCCCACCGGGCGCACGCCTCCACCGAGGGCGTGGCGCGGCGCCTGCCCGCACTGGCGGGCCGGGCGATGGAAGCCGAACTGAACGCGCTGGAGAAGGCGCTCACAACGCCCGAACGGCCGGTGCTGGCGGTGGTGGGCGGCGCGAAGATTTCCACCAAGCTCGACCTGCTCAGCAATTTGATTTCGCGCATGGACTTTCTGGTCATCGGCGGCGCAATGGCGAATACGTTCCTCGCTGCCGCCGGATACGATGTGGGCAAGTCGCTGTGCGAACATGATCTGAAGGCGACGGCGAACGGGATCAGCGCCGCCGCGGCGAAAGCCGGATGCGAGATCGTCCTGCCCCTCGACGTGATCGTGGCGAAGGACTTCCGCACCGATGCGGAATGGCGCGCCGCCCGGCCGGAAGAGGTGCGGGCGGATGAGATGATCCTCGATATCGGCCCGCTGAGCGTCGACCGCTTCGAGGCCCTTCTGGCGGATGTACGCACGGTGGTCTGGAACGGCCCGCTGGGCGCGTTCGAGCTGGAACCGTTCGCGCAGGGCACGGTCCGCGCGGCGCGGGCGGTGGCGGAGGCCACGAAAGCCGGACGCGTCATCTCGGTGGCGGGCGGCGGCGACACGGTGGCGGCGCTCAACACGGCCGGGGTAATCGATGACTTTACCTATGTTTCAACCGCGGGCGGGGCATTTCTGGAATGGCTTGAGGGCAAGGAACTGCCGGGCGTGGCCGCGCTCCGGCAGACAGGGGAATGAACGGCAAGACGACGAAGGGCGAAGACGATGACCAACGATCTGGGCAGCATCGCCGCGGCCATGACGGCGCGCGGCAAGGGCATTCTGGCAGCCGACGAAAGCACCGGCACCATCAAGAAACGTTTCGATTCGGTGGGCGTGGAGTCCACCGAAACCAACCGGCGCGACTACCGGGAGATGCTGTTCCGCACCGAGGCGGCCATGCGGGAGTTCATCGGCGGCGTCATCCTGTTCGACGAGACCATCCGCCAGAAGGGGGCGGACGGCACGCCGCTCGTCGACGTGATCGCCTCGCAGGGCGCCGTGCCCGGCATCAAGGTGGACAAGGGCGCCAAGCCGCTGGCGGGCGCGCCGGGGGAAACGGTGACCGAGGGCCTCGACGGGCTGCGCGAACGGCTTGAAGAGTATTTCGAGATCGGCGCCCGCTTCGCCAAATGGCGCGCGGTCATTGAGATCGGCCGGGAGAACAGCCCCGCCATCCCCTCCGCCTACGCCATTCACGCCAACATGCACGCGCTCGCCCGTTATGCCGCGCTGTGCCAGGAGGCGGGCCTCGTGCCCATCGTGGAGCCCGAAGTGCTCATGGACGGCGACCACACCGCGGAGCGCTGTCAGGAAGTGACCGAATATGTTCTGCGCCGCCTCTATGGGGATCTGGCGGAGCACCGGGTGGTTCTCGAAGGCACGGTGCTCAAGCCCAACATGGTGCTTTCCGGCAAGAAATGCCCGCAGCAGGCGGGCGTGGACGAGGTGGCGGAACGCACCATAACCGTGCTGCGGCGGACGGTCCCGGCGGCCGTTCCGGGCATCGCCTTCCTTTCCGGCGGCCAGTCGGACGAGGACGCCACCGCCCATCTCAACGCCATGAACGCAGGCTATGACGTGCCCTGGCGGCTGAGCTTTTCCTATGGCCGCGCGCTCCAGCACGCGCCGCTGGTGGCCTGGAGCGGCAACAACGCCAACGCGCCCCAGGCGCAGGCCGCCTTCACCCACCGGGCGCGCATGAACGGACTGGCCACCAAAGGCGAATGGCGGCCCGAACTGGAACGCGAGGCTGCCTGAAGATCACAGCGCGCCGAGAAATGCGCGCTGCGAGGACAGCAAGCCTGACTGACCGCCGCACAGGCGGTAATCAAATGCCGTTGCACAACCGAGGCAATGGAAATGAATACCCCCCGGGCCGGAGCACCGGGGGGTGCCTGCGGTAAACCGCAGGAGCAGATACACAGTATTAGATGTTCGCGGTACGGGTTTCTGTCAAGGATAATAAGATGGAACGGGTTGGCGTTTATATTGACGGGTTCAATGTGTATCACGCAATCTGCGACCTGAAAAAACCGTATCTGAAGTGGCTCAACCTGAAGAAACTTAGCCAACTCTTAATAAAAACCAGATCTCAGAAAATCGTTCACATGAAATACTTTTCAGCGTACGCGAAACATCTTAGCGGCACCCCCAAGGTCGGCATTCTGCTCCGGCACCGGTTATATGTCGCAGCGCTGGAGGCCAAAGGGGTTGAG